>NZ_JBRILT010000025.1:0-66545 GCF_052977065.1 Shewanella sp. 125m-1 | reverse complement strand
TGGAATAAATCGCGTGATGCCGACAGGGATGTCGGCGTAGCTTTCGCGGGGCAGGATGCCCCATCGGAAGCGTTAGCTATTTATCCATAAGTATGAGGCCCGTATCTAATGCATGTAACTTCGTAGGGGCGGCTCGGGTGATGCAAGAGGGGGAAGCTGTTGTCCCCCTTTTGCCCGTGTGTGAGCTGGAAGCTCACGACCTTTATCAAACGAAGTTTGATTGATTTGGCTTTAGATTTAGCTCAGCGACAAGCGCCGACAAACTTTTGTCCAATAACGAGTTATGGTTTTAGTGTAATGGCATAGCTAATTAACCCTGTTAATTCTAAGCATAAAAAAACCTGCAAAGTGCAGGTTTTTTTCTGGTGGTAAAACCGAGGCTCAATTACTTAATCGGTTGGTTTTTCTCTGCAAACTGATTAAAAATTGCGTTAAATGACAATGATGCACCATGGGCAATCTTATCTGACAGCGTCTTCTTAAGCTGATAACGCACCTTAATAACGGTGCGCTCTTTTGCCAGATTCATGATCACATCATCACTGGTTGAGATCTCATCAACTAAGCCTAGTTCAATCGCTTGTTGACCATACCAGTGCTCACCTGTAGCAACCTTTGCAATATCTAGGTCTGGACGATATTTCGCAATGAACTCTTTAAAGAGTACATGGGTCTCTTCTAGCTCTTTTTGGAACTTTTCACGGCCTTCATCGGTATTTTCGCCAAAGATGGTTAAGGTGCGCTTAAAGTCGCCAGCAGTATGCTGCTCATAATCAATATCGTGCTTTTTCAATAAACGATTAAAGTTAGGCACCTGAGCAACCACACCAATTGAGCCAACAATAGCAAACGGCGCAGAGTAAATCTTATTCGCTACACAAGCCATCATATAACCACCACTAGCAGCGACTTTATCAACACAAATACTTAATGGGATCTCAGCTTGTCGTAAACGGTCAAGCTGGCTTGAGGCTAAACCATAGCCATGAACCATACCACCGCCGCTTTCGACATTAACAATCACTTCATCGCCTTTATCTGCAATAGCGAGAATGGCACTGATCTCTTCTCGCAATGACGCAACTTCACCCGCGTCGATGCTGCCTTTAAAATCAACAACGAAAACCTTAGGTTCAGTTTCTTCGACGTTATCTTTTTGTTCTTTTTCTTTGGCTTTCTCGTCAGCTTTTAACTGCTTTTCATAAGCTTTAAATGCTTTCTTAGATAGCAACTCTTCTTTCAAGTCATGCTTCAACAGCTTTAGGTTATCACTTAAATTCGTTAGCTTAAGTTCACCCTTATCAGCCTTGTGCTTAATCGTTGAGGCCAGCACTACAATCACGACAGCCAAAATAGCCACTACGATAGTGACAGCCTTAGCCAAAAACAAACCGTACTCGTACAGAAATTCCAAAATATTCTCCAGCTAAACCAATTCTATCTCTTCAATTGCGAGCTATTCTACCAGCCTATTTGGCAATAAAACATGCCAATAAAAAACCCAGCTTTCGCTGGGTCTTTTTTTGCACAAAATCGGCAATATGCGCTAGCTAATCTAGCCTACGGGCAGCTTTGGATCACACTGCTGTCTTGCACTAATATCGTTGCAGAGCCTTTACCTGCTGTTAGCGCAAATGCTGCCACTTCTTGCTGCATTTCAACTGTCGCTTGAGCCGCCATGCCATCTGTTACGCCATCAATCTCATCAGGGCTAACAATTGAGCTATGGTGGCCTTTACTAAAGCGCACCGCACCTGAGCCAGCTTCTGTTCTATCAATACACTTAAGACCAAGATTCGCAATCAAAGGCTCAGTACCTGATAGTGGGAAACCCTCAACCGTATTTGGCAATACCTGATCCGGTTTATTGCTACCATCGCCAACCACTTCGATTAAGTGAACAGGTAGCTGTGTGCCTGCAAGTGATGTTGCGTGGTTAATCGGATCCGCGCTATCAAATGCTGTTTGGACTGCGAACGCAAAGGTTGGAATAAACTCAGCGTAAACCGCTGCGACAATCGCATTGTATTCATCACTGCCCTCTTGTGCATCATTAACATTGGCTTCATCAACAAGAGCCTGGAATGACTCTGTAGCGACTATGGTGTCAAATAGTACAGGACCAAAGGTTGCTGAGCCTGCAAACGCACCAGCTAGGCCACCCGCAGGAGCCACTAAAGATGCTGCATTAACAACATAAGCATTTGGCAACTCAGTGCCACTTGCAGGATCTCTTAGACCAGTAGATGCATAGTTGGAGAACGTTGTACCAACGATGCCACCTAAACTTAAGCCCTGAGCACTGATTTTGCTGATATCAAAAACCTGAGGCTGCTGGGCTTGAGCAAGACCTAGATATAAACCTGTTAGTGCCGCACGCAATGCTAAATGGTCAACCGTTGCTTGGCGGAAATTATCACGCACAGTCAAGGTGCTCGCAATGTTAACAAAAGCCAGGGGATTACCGTTTTTAAAGGCATCGGGTGTACCGACAACAGCGCCATAGCTTGGATCCGTTGCTGATACTTCATAAATGCCATCACCATCGGCGTCAAATGAGCGCGCACCATGCAGTGGCATATCAATTGATATAGTCGCGATACCTGATGCAGCGTAAGTACCTGCATAAGCAAGAGCCATCTCTTTACCGCCGCCTAAACCATGCATAGCAATCGTTGTAGGCCAGCCGTTAGTCGGCGGCGTAAACGGTAAGCCTTGTTGCTGATAAAAACCGGCAAGCTTAGTCGCGTTAGGTAAGGTTATTTGTACAGCAACTTTCTCATATCCCTTAATCGCTGGGATTGGGTTGAACTTAGTAAGATGCTTAGCTGGATCTGCAGGAGTACCATCATCTAACAACCAGGTTTTACCTGCAAGCAACGCAGGATTGGTCAAAGCTGCAACCGCATCAACGCCTTGAGCTTCTGCTTGGGCAAAATAATTGGCTTGGCTTAGCGTTTGAGCTTCTAACGCCAATAGCACTGAAACAGGGCTATCGCCTTGCGCTTTCCAGTGGCCGTTTATTAAAGGATTCAGATCTGCATCCAAACACGCAACCGAAGAGCAGTCGCCATAAATAGGCACTTGAATTTCAGCCTTATAAACATCAGCTAGATCTGAAACCACATAAGCAAGGCCATCTGCTGGTGTTAAACCTGCGGCTTGGGCAACTGTAATCACATTACCGCCCATAACAACCGGAGCAGGCATTGCAGTTAATTTGGGCGCGTATGGGTTGCCCTCTCTTGGGTCAACCATCAATAATTTGGTGGTCTCATAAACATCAGCCACTGACTGCGTCGTAAATAGTCCCGAGTAAGTCACCTCTTCAGAATTCGGACCACCTGCTGCAGCCATACCTTTTTCGTAACTGTTAACTAGAGTTTGTAAAAACAGCTGGTCAGGGGTTTCTAATGGCTTAGTTTCAATATCAAGTTTTAATAAACCGTAAGTGGCAGACGGCGCAATTGGACGCCCAGCGGAATCTTGAATAAGCGTTGTAGTTGCATAAATATATGACTGACCAGCTTTTAGTGGCTTAAGAGGGATAATAGCCACTTTATTGCCTGAGGCTTGGGAAACGTAATCAACGCCAAATTGTAATTCATCGCCCACTTTACAGGCCGAGACAGAAGGTGCGCCGCTACATTCAGGATCCGATGACAGTGCGCCGCCAACGGTTGCTTCAAATACGCGAACAGCACCCGGCTGAGCAACGGATGCGGCATCAATCGTCAACACTGCGCCATCGTTATCTGTTGCTGGCATAACATCGATAGTAATTGGTGATGTCGTCGACCAACCATCGAGTGCACCTAATGCAATTTGGGGATCAGTATAATCACCATTCTCTTCACTTGGCGCATCTGGATCATCACTTTTGGGAATATTGATAGTGCCATCCATTGTGCCATTAAACAGTAAATCGTTTGGCAGTGGGAGTTGGCCATCAGCCGGATCAAAAACCATAACAGACTGAGGGACCAAAGGCTCAGTTTTGTCCACTAATTCATCATAAGTATCTTCGCTACACGCGGTGAGCCCCAATGCAGAGGTTATTGCTACGCCCAAAAAGAGTTTTTTCATCTTTTTTCCCCAAATCTTGTTGTAATAATTTTGTTTTCACTTCGAAATTGGTCACAATAGTAAATAATGTATGACCAAGAGGACTTATTGTTAGTCCTTAACTGAATTCAAGTTAACGTAAAATTATTGACTTAGCTACATTTTTGTCACAATCGAACACCAATTAAGCGGGCAAAAATTAATCGTATGTTTTAAACGGCTGTTTATCATATCAGCGACTCTAGAAGTGACGGGCGTTTGAGCTCTGAGGAAGTATTAACTCATGTTGGAATATCAAGCAGTAAAAGATTTACTAAAAGACAAAACCATCTTAGTGACTGGGGCAGGAGACGGTATTGGCAAGGCCGCGGCGATCGCTTTTGCAAAGCACGGCGCAACGGTGATTTTATTAGGCAAGACAGTTAAAAAACTAGAAGCCGTATATGACCACATTGAACAAGCGGGCTACCCTACACCCGCCATTGTTCCCCTCGATCTGAAAGGTGCTACAGAACAAAACTATAAAGATATGGCTGACACCATCGATGAGCAGTTCGGTAAGCTAGATGGGTTACTACATAATGCCAGTGTACTGGGTGTTTTAGGTCCGTTTGAACACATAACAATGAGCACCGTAAATGAAGTGATGCAAGTGAACGTCATTGCAGAGATCATGCTGACTAAGGCCCTGCTGCCTGTTATGCGTAAATCAACCAGCGCATCACTCGTATTTACTTCTAGCAGTGTTGGTCGCCAAGGCCGTGCCTACTGGGGCGAATATGCTATCTCTAAATTCGCAACAGAGGGCATGATGCAGTCTTTAGCACATGAGTATGAAGGCACTAATGTGCGTGTTAACAGCATCAATCCTGGTGCTACTCGCACGGGTATGCGTGCAAATGCATTCCCTGCAGAGAACCCACAAACCCTAAAAGCACCAGATGACATCATGGCCACTTACCTGTATTTAATGGGTGATGACGCTAAAGAGATCAACGGCCAGCAACTTAACGCTCAGTAAGAGAAACATCGCCATACTGGCACGATAGAAACAAAACACTATCGGCACCACAGGATAGACACAAAAAGATAGCAACAGAAAGGCCGCTAAATTAGCGGCCTTTTTTATTCAGACAGTCTCCCGTCTTAAGATAAGAGTTAGCTACGCTGACGCGTAGGCTTGGGCTTACCTGAAGCCACTTTATGCTTGTGTACAGCACGCTTAATCTTAGCACTACGTACTTTGTTACGCGCAACACTGTGCTTGTCAGTACCTAGTAATGTACGGGTTTCTTCATCCATACCAGCCGTTTTGCGTAAGTAGTTCACTTCTTCAATTGGCAGTTCAATCCAACCACCACGTGGCAGGGCTTTAGGTAGTTCAATCATACCGTAACGAATACGGATCAAACGACTCACCTGAACTTCTTGTGACTCCCAAAGGCGTCGAACTTCGCGGTTACGGCCTTCAGCTAAGCTAACGTGCCACCACTTGTTCATGCCTTCGCCACCAGCAGCTTTAACTTTATCAAAGTTAGCTGGGCCATCTTCTAGCGTCACGCCCATACGTAAACGCTGAATACAGCCATCGGTCACTTCACCAAACGTACGCACAGCGTATTCACGCTCGACTTCATTTGATGGGTGCATCAGGCGGTTTGCCAATTCACCGTCAGAGGTAAACAACAATAGACCTGAAGTGTTAATATCCAATCGTCCTACTGCAACCCAGCGTGAATCGCGAGTTTTTGGTAAACGATCAAATACCGTTGGGCGACCTTCTGGGTCTTTACGACTACAGATCTCACCTTCAGGCTTATGGTAGGCGATGACTCGACAAACCACATCTGCTTCAGCACGAATAGAAACTGTACGGCCATCGATACGGATTTTAGCGTCAGTTTCAACGCGATCACCTAGGCTTGCAATTTCACCGTCAACACTAACTCGACCTGCAGCAATCCATGCCTCCATCTCACGACGGGAGCCATGGCCTGCACGGGCCAAGACTTTCTGCAATTTTTCACTCATTAGTAGACTCTTCTGTATTTTCGGCCACGATTTTTTCCGATGAAAAAAGTGCGGCCAATGATTCGGCATCTGACAAAGGTGGAAGTTCCACAATACTGTCTAAGCCGAAATAAGCTAGAAACTCGACCGTCGTTGCATAAAGCGCGGGTCTTCCCGGCACCTCTTTATGTCCTACAACTTTAATCCAATTTCTATCGTTTAAACTTTTTATAATGTGGCTGCTAACAGCAACCCCACGGACAAACTCAATGTCACCTCGGGTGACGGGTTGACGGTAAGCAATGACCGCCAACGTTTCTAATGTCGCACGCGAATATTTCGGCGCTTTTTCTTGCCATAGCGGTTGTAAAAATGGACTCAACTCAGCCAATGTCTGAAATCGATATCCTCCCGCTACTTTTACTAATTGTACACCTCGATTCTCATAATCGAGCTGTAACTCATCGATACATGCCTTAATTTTTACCCGTGACACATTAAATTGAGACAATACAGTCTCTTTCAATGCTTTAATTGTCATCGGCTTAGCCAACACAAATAGGCTGGCCTCAATTAACTGCTTAAGCTGGTCTGGATTTATCTGAGACAATCAGTACGCCCTAACATGTATCGTTGAAAATGGCTCAGCTTGCACAAGCTCAACCAGCAACTCTTTAACTAATTCCATTAACGCTAGGAAACTCACGACCACACCGCTGCGCCCCTCTTCAAAATCAAACAGCGCTTCGAATGGTAAATAGGTTTCAGCATTAAGTTTCGCTAAAATCTGTGCCATACGTTCGCGAGTCGATAACACTTCTCGCACGACATGGTGGCTTTCTGTCGCTTCAATACGCTTTAATACTGATGAAAATGCTCTGGCAATCTCAGTCAGTGAGACCTCTGGAGGCAGTAACTCAGGCTTGATGTTGGCGGCAGGAACCGCTTTTGCCTGAAATAAATCGCGCTCCATTCTAGGCAATTCATCCAGCTTTTCCTGCGCATCTTTGATCACTTCATAGGCTTTCAATTGACGGATCAACTGGGCCCGAGGATCTTCTTCATCTTCATGCTCAACTTCAGGCCTTGGTAGCAATAAGCGAGACTTAATCTCAGCTAAGGTTGCTGCCATGACAAGATAATCTGCCGCCAGCTCCACACGAGCTCCCTGCAGCAAATTAACGTACTCAAGGTACTGTTGCGTAATAGAGAAAACCGGTAAATCTACAACATCAAGTTTTTGTTTGCGGATTAAATAAAGCAGAAGATCTAATGGCCCTTCAAAAGACTCGAGAAAGACCTCTAACGCCTCTGGTGGAATAAAGAGGTCTTTTGGCATCACCTTGAACGGCTGGCCTCGAACAACGGCTAAAGGCAATTTTTGCTGAACGCCCTCCATCCGTAAACCCTCTATATTTTCGCAGACGCGCGATTATACCTGTATACCTAAGCTAGCTCAAGCTGCTCGTTTCAGACAATAGCGAGAAGTGACTTGGGGATCAATATATGTTGATTAAAGCTATAGGCCGTTATCAGTACAGCTATTAATGCTTTCTATTAATAACGGCAACAACGGCCGTCAAACTAAAGGAATGGCGTTACGTCGCCAGCACCTTCACGAACCACCTCTATTTCACCCTCTGACAAGTCGATGACCGTCGTCGGCTTTTCACCTAAGTAGCCACCGTGAATAATCAAGTCGACCTGATGTTCTAGGATGTCGCGAATATGCTCAGGATCAGACTCTGTAAACTCTTGTCCTGGCAAAATTAAGCTGGTTGACATTAATGGCTCACCTAACGCTTCAAGCAGCGCGAGTGCGATCACATTATTAGGAACGCGAATACCAATTGTCTTCTTCTTTGGGTTTTGAAGACGCTTAGGCACTTCTTTTGACGCCATAAAGATAAACGTATAAGGTCCTGGTGTATTTTGTTTAAGTAATCGATAGGCTTGATTATCAACGCGAGCATAAGTTGCCAGCTCTGATTGATCGCGGCACATTAGCGAAAAATTATGATCATTTTCAATCTGCCTGATACGCGCAATTTTGCTCATCGCGTTTTTATCGCCAATTAAGCAACCTAATGCATAGCCAGAATCGGTTGGGTACACAATCACACCACCGCTTTTTATCACATTCACTGCTTGGCTAATTAAGCGGGTTTGAGGGTTTTCCTCATGCATATAAAAAAACTGACTCATTGTACTACCTTCCATTTCTCTGATTGCCAAACCCAGTTCACGCCTTGGGGTTGGTACATATTTTTTCCGATTTCAATCCAACTACCTGGAAAATGAAAATCACTGCCTAACGAGCATGCCAGCCCATTTTGAATGCTGAGCGAAATGAGATTGTTGCGATCATCTATAGTCTGCTGTCCAAGCACCACTTCAATCGCATCACCACCGGCTTCTTTATATTCACGTACTAAACGCTTAAGCCATTTAGCCGACAACTTATAACCGCTCGGGTGTGCCAATACCGATACCCCACCCGCTTGATGAATTATCTCAATCGCGCTGGCCATATCACCCCAATTATTAGGTACATAGCCCGTTTTACCGCGCGCTAAATATTTTTTAAATACATTGGCAGTGTTAGTCGCATAACCTTTTTCAGCGAGCCAACGAGCATAATGGCCACGACTAATCGCCGCATCACCCGCATAAGCTTTTGCGCCTTCATAAGCGCCTTCAATACCCGCCTTGGCTAAACGCTCACCAATCTCTTGGGCCCGTGTTGATCGTAACTCACGTTGGTTAAATAAAAATGCGGCCAACTCGACATTATCGATATCTACATTGAGTGCAACGATATGAATATCAAAATTATTCCAACGGGTTGAGATCTCAACACCGTTAATCAGCTCTAATGGGGTTTCATGAGACTGATTAAAGTCATGGGCTTCTTTCAAGCCCTCTGTCGTATCGTGATCGGTAATGGCAAACATATGCACGCCTTTACTTATCGCGCGTGCTATTAATTCTGATGGGGTTAATTGACCATCGGATGCGGTCGTGTGGCTGTGCAAGTCAACCAATTTAATGTCTGTGGTATTTTCATCTTTCATGGGCATATGATACTTGAGTTTATCCAGTAAAGGTGACTTTAATCCGGTTTTTAGTCATTTACTCCAACTCAAGCGCCTAAACCGACTTAAAAACCCACACTTTTATATTAAGCATTAACAGAGAAACATCGGTTATCCGCTTCATTTAGCCGCAACCATTTACACGCATATTAAATAGGCCTTTTACTCCTTATAAAATCAAAAAAACGATTCGACTAATTAAGTAAACCCATTTATACATTTTTTTGAACACACTCAACAAATACCAGCTATTTCAACCACTTTACATGTTCACATCGACAGTTCCAGCGCTATAAATCACTTATTATTGTTACGCCATTAATGGTTCTTACCAGGTTCAACGTCCTCATCAGTTAAGCGAGGTTGAGCCATCAAATCATTACCCTTGTTATAGAGTAAATATAAAAATGAAAAAGACATACCTAGCATTAGTGCTACTGAGTACTATGCCCTTGCTAGCTCATGCCGAAAAAGAGATGGAATTTGCACCTTCATATCTGAGTGTTGAAGGTGATAAAAAGCCGGAGTTAAAACAATGGCGCGACGCTAAAAGCTGCAAAGGCTGCCACCCTCGGCAGTGGAAAGGCTGGCAAGGCTCTATGCACTCCATTGCCTTTATCGACCCTGTGTTTCAAGCTGAATGGGCGATGGGGGAAAAAGAAACCAATGGGGCAGCCAAAAATCTATGCGGTGGTTGCCACACAGTGCTAGGTACCGTAACCCAAACCGTTGAGTTTAAATCTGAATCCGGTAAGTTTGGCGGTTTCACGACCCAAGCAATTGCTAATCAAGGCGTATCTTGTGAAGTCTGTCATAGCGTCGTTGATACCAACATGTCCCACACAGCCATGGGTGAGCACGGTAATGCGTCATTAGCTATCGCCAATGACAAAGTTAAACGCGGTCCATTTGACGACGCTAAGCCTCGTGGCCACAAAGCCGAGTATTCTGAGCTGCATACTAAATCAGAGTTTTGTGCCAATTGTCATAATGTGTTCAACCCTGTTCACGATAACTTTGCGCTAGAACATACTTATGATGAATGGAAAAAGTCAGCCTACGCTGCTGCCGACATCCAATGTCAGGATTGCCATATGGTGCCAGTGGAAACCGCCATGCGCGTGGCTGATGAAATGCTGCCTGCAAACAAGCTTGTGGATCACCGTTTAGGTGGTAAAGCCGCATCTGGTGGGCCGATTAGAAGCTTAGTGCACGACCATGGTTTTGTTGGTGGTAACGCTGTGCTGGCTCCATTACTGGGTGTTGAAAATGGCCAGGCTCACGCAAATGAAGCAATTAAGCGTTTAAAAACAGCCGCAGCTTTAGATGCTAAAGTCACAGGAACCGTGACTTCCCCAGTACTTGAAGTGACGGTGCACAATCGCCGTGCAGGCCATGACTTACCGACTAGTCTCACCTTTATTCGCCAGATCTGGCTAGAAGTGATTGTGCGTGATGTAAACGGTAAGGAGATCATGCGTTCTGGTTCATTAACGGCAGACAATGCATTACCGGAAGGTACAGTGGTTTTTCAAGACACCTCTGTAGATGTTCACGGTAAGCCTGAACATAAACCTTGGAGGGTCGCCAACTTCTCAGTACAAAATACGATTCCAGCCAAAGGCTCGAAAACAGTTAACTACCCGTTTACTCTGCCTACTGGCGTGGCGGAATATAGTGTTGAAACCAAGCTACATTATCGCTCGTTCGATCAAAGTGTTGCAGATCTACTACTAGAAGATAAAGTGATTGTGCCTTCGGTTGAAATGGTTAGCTTAAGTCAAACCTATCAAGGCTTAATGCGTAAATAATCGCTTAATTTGTTAATATGCCGTCACCCTAACCTTGAGTTAGGGTGACGTTTATTGCGGCATAGGGTAAGTTTAGCCACAATTCAATTTCACTTGACGCTGACACTGCGCTGCAGAGTCCTCAGCCGATTCAACCCCAAGACAATAATCGAATCTTAACACCCGCTTTTCAGCTATCGCCGTTTGCTGCGGTTCTATCTGTTGCCAACGCCAACGTTTAATCAGTTTTTTAGAATACTTACCCAAGTGCTTATTCGGAATTGAGCTTACTACTTCAACATTTTCAGTCGTTCCATTTTCAGTAATATCAAATGACAAAACGGTGCAACCTTGAACTCTAGCTCGAGCAAATTCTATTGGATAGTTCGGTGCATTAACTTCTTCTCGATGCCAGGTTTTCGGCGTATCCATGGAAATCTCAGTCTGCAAAACTTCCCCATAAATGCGATTCTCGTTGCCCATTTTGGCGTAACTCATTTGCGGAAATAACAGTAATAGCACCGTGCATCCAATTAATTTCATATACATTCCTTTGTGTAACTTTGAGCTTAAGGTGACAATCTAGGCTACATTACTCAAGAGCAAAAAGCATTCTTCCTAAAATAAAGTTCCGATACAGCTTTAACCTTAATCTAATAGATTGCCAATAGAATTATTCAAAATTTTCAGCGGTAACTTCAACTCGAAATAACCTTAGCATTATTGTAAATAGCTGTTGACAAGATTGTTCTTAATATTAACCACTTCACAGAGCTTATAACCCGGTTGCTCAAGCTTACTTAAGCTATCGGCTATCACTTTTTCCTCGCAAGCTTGCATGCTACACTCAGCCTCACTTTTATTAATTTTTAAACTGACACGCCCCTATGAAACAGTTGCTCGACTTCTTACCTCTTATTATCTTTTTTGCTGTTTATAAATTTTTCGACATCTACGTTGCCAGTGGCGCGTTAATCGCGGCAACTGCGCTACAACTTATCATCAGTTACATGCTATATAAGAAGCTTGAAAAAATGCATCTTATTACTTTTGTCATGGTAACGGTATTTGGCTCGCTAACACTTATTTTGCACGATGATTCATTTATCAAATGGAAAGTCACTATAGTCTATGCCTTGTTTGCCATCGCACTGGGTGTAAGCCAGGTAATGAATAAGCCAATTTTAAAGAGTATGCTCGGAAAAGAATTGGTTGTAGAAGATAAAATATGGGCGCATGTAACCTGGTATTGGGTTAGCTTTTTTGTCATTTTTGGCCTGGTTAACATCTATGTTGCTTTTAGTCTGTCACAAGAAACCTGGGTTAACTTCAAGGTATTCGGTTTGACTGCGCTAACACTTATCAATACTGTGTTAACCGTCCTCTATCTGTTTAAAAACATGTCTGAAGAAGATCGTAAGGAACTCAAATAATGTGGTACATGATTTCATCGCAAGATATTGAAAATAGTCTAGAAAAACGTTTATCTGTCCGTGCAGACCATTTAGCTCGCCTGCAGCTTCTTGCTGACGAAGGTCGTCTGTTGATTGCCGGTCCACACCCAGCCATTGACAGTGAGAATCCGGGTGAAGCAGGCTTCACAGGTTCGCTGGTTGTCGCTGACTTTGCTTCACTTGAAGATGCACAGTGCTGGGCCGATGCTGACCCATATATTGCTGCAGGTGTGTATGAAAGCGTTATCGTTAAGCCATACAAACTTGTATTGCCGTAAATAAAAAGGACTGACAAGTGAAGATTGTTTCATTTAATATCAATGGATTGCGAGCTAGATTACACCAACTTCAAGCACTCATCGACACTCATCAGCCCGACATTATCGGCCTGCAAGAGACAAAAGTGCACGATGAAGCGTTTCCTTTGGCCGATGTAGAGGCTATGGGCTATCACGTCCATTACCATGGCGGCAAAGCCCATTATGGTGTAGCTATGCTATCAAAAGCAGAGCCAACAAAGGTTCAAAAAGGTTTCCCTACTGATGAAGAAGACGCCCAGCGTCGTATGATAATGGGTACCTTTGTGCAGGAAAATGGTCGTCCACTCACAGTGCTCAACGGCTACTTTCCTCAAGGCGATAACATCAGCCATGAGACTAAGTACCCAGCTAAGCGTAAGTTCTACAAAGATTTAATGCTGTACCTTAATGAGTATCACAATGCAGATGAAGACATTGCTATTATTGGCGATATCAACATCTCTCCTGTCGATCTCGATATTGGTATTGGTGAGCCGAATGCTAAACGCTGGTTAAAAACGGGGAAATGTAGTTTCCAGCCAGAGGAACGTGAGTGGCTAAAAACACTGATGGATTGGGGTCTAGTCGATACTTTCCGTGAACTTCACCCGACTCGCAGCGAGCGCTACTCTTGGTTCGATTATCGCAGTAAAGGCTTTGTCGATAATCGCGGCCTACGTATCGATGTGGTCTTGGCAACGAAATCTTTGGCTCAACGCCTAACTGAATCAGATGTGGATTATGATCTACGCGGTATCGAAAAACCGTCAGATCACGCGCCAATCTGGAGCACCTTTAGTTAAAAACCAAATTGGTTCCTCACAAAAAAGCCAGCAATCTGCTGGCTTTTTTATGATTAAAATAAAGGAGTTAGCTTAATTTTTTACCAAAGTATATTGACCTAAAATCTGTTCAAGTCCTTTTGATGAACTCGCTAAGCTGCTGGCCGAACTCACCGAGCTTTGCGCGGTTTCTTTAATTATTTCCGCTTGACCGCGAATATCATTCAGTTGTGTTGAGATCTCACGAGAGGCTGCACTTTGCTCTTCTGACGATGCAGCAATTTGTGAACTCATATCAAACACAATACTGATTGAACTGGCCATACTGTCAACGTCATGGCCTACTGATTCGATAGCTACACGACCTTTGTCAGCTTGTGAGACGATCTCATTTGTAATGTCTGACAGCTTACCCGTGCCCATTTGCAAGCCCTCAATCATAGACTGGATCTCAACCGTTGCTTGCTGTGTGCGGCTCGCTAACGTGCGAACTTCATCTGCAACAACGGCAAAACCTCTACCTTGCTCACCTGCACGAGCAGCTTCAATGGCTGCATTTAACGCCAGTAAGTTAGTTTGCTCAGAAATGCCGTTAATCGTAGTCACCATTGCACCAATTTCTGTTGCTGCATGGTTTAAGTCCTCTACTGACGCCGATGCTTCAGAAATTTTGCTCGTCAGCACGCCTATACGGGTTACCGCTTCAGCGATTTGAGTTTGACTATTAGCCGCTTGCGCCGCATTTTGCTGAGTTTGCTCAGAGGTATTAGATGCACTATGAGACACCTCCTCCACCGCAGCCGTCATCTGCGACATGGCTACAGCTACAGTATCTAAAAACTGATGCTGAAAATGCGTCAACTCTTCACTGCGACTCGCTTGCTGGGTAAACTCGTCAGCTGCATTATTCAGGGTTTGAACATTGCTTGAAATCGCCTGCACCATTTCACTCATGTTATCGGCACTTCTATCAATTTCACGGGCGATAAGGCTGAAATCATCTTTACCGAAAAAGTGAAGTCTATGGGTTAAGTCACCATCAGCAAGTCGCTTAATCGCCATGTACATATCCCATAGCCCGCCACCTAATGATGTCGACACCCAATAACTCAAAAGATACAAGGGCAGTAGCCCAACAAAGGCCAGAAGTAGCATTAGATTAGCTTGTGAAAGTGCCTGCTTCTCCCAGCTCCCTACATGCACTTGTTGACTTAGCGCGCTGCTACCCACTTGTGCACTGACTAAAAGCATATCACCATGGCGTGAAGTCGATAGCGCATTGCTAACTTCAATTCCCGCTTTTTGTGCAAATTTGCTCAGCGAACTGCCTGTAAGTTGTTCTGCATTAGCGATATTGGCATAAGCATCAATGCTTGATTGTGCGCGTGCCAATGAGGTGGATTCGATAAACTGCTTACTGTGATGATAGTTTGTTAATGCGACGGTGGCACTGAGCAGTGTCACCATAGTACAAAGTAGCCAAAATTTGCCATTTAGACTTAATTTGATCAACAGAGCGTCAATCTTACGGAAATTAATCTGTTTCATTCTATCTTCCCTTGGCCAAAGCCACCCTCAAGTACGGTCCGGCTCTTCACCGAACCATAGAGGTTACTATTATTATATTTATTGATGTACCGTAAAGCAGACTGTTTGTTAAGACTCATTGGCCTCAGCTGTGACACTACCCTGCATTTTCTTGGTTAAACTGATCAATTGGCCAGTAAGTAAACTCATGCAGTAACCGAGTACCGCGCCCAATAGTAATGGCGGAATGATGGCAGCAATATCGGCACCCATGGCAAAAGTGATACAACAGCCAATAAATGCGCCGGGGATAAATGCCAGTTTTTGATGGCTAGCCTGCAAGCACATTGCTGCCGTTGCGATCCCCGTTAAGGTGTAACCCAGTAATGGCGAGACAAAGAAGCTGCTCCCTGAAATAATTAACCAGCCCCAGAAAACCCCAGAAAGATTGGTAGCCATCGCCATCAACATGCCTTTTACGCCGGCATGAGTCTGGGCAAAGAAGGTGCTACAGCTTAGAAAACCTATCCAGGTAACAAGATGTAGTACATCTGCCACACCGGCCCAAATAGCTGCAAGTAATCCTGCTGAAATAGCAATCTGCCAACGATTTTCCATAGCTTACCTCTTTACCGTTAACCCACTTACAGCAAGTGAGTTACTATCAGGTGATCTAAATTACCTTTTTTATATGTAAAAAAACACGATCTAGCGCCAATTATCCGGCTTACTTGCCGATAAAGTGCACAAAAAGCCCAGTTTTGTAGTAAAAAAACTAATTTCACGCTGCTACAAGGTAAACAAACAGACCAATATAAAATATTCAAAATATGGCTTATGCCTTAGGCCTTGGCTGTAGTCTGGATGAAATAGCCAATAAAAAAGCGCCTAAAGGCACTTTTCAACTCGGTGATATTAGAGCGATTGCAAAGTAGAACTGACTCACGCAAACAACAAATTGATGCTACCGTTAGTCAAATAATTGATCGGCAACAAATGGGTTTTGTACTCGTTCATCCCCAAACGTCGATAATGGACCATGGCCAGGAATAAACTGCACATCATTACCCAAAGGCCAAAGCTTTGTCGTTATCGACTCAATTAAATCTTGATGGTTTGATAATGGAAAATCGGTTCTGCCGATAGAGCCTCTAAACAAAACGTCACCGACCCAAGCTGTTTTACTGTCTTTAGCAAAAAACACCACATGTCCTGGAGTATGACCCGGGCAATGGATCACATTGAGTACTTGCTGACCCACGCTAACCTGGTCACCTTCTTCAAGATATTGTGTCGGTGCAAAGGCGTCACAATGTACAAACCCAAAGTGCTGACTTTGTTTCGGCAAACTGTCGAGCCAGTAGTCGTCAGCCTTATGAGGGCCAATAATAGGCACATTCAGTTGATCCGCTAATAATTTTGCCGCACCAACATGATCAATATGACCATGAGTCAGTAATACTTTTTCCACCACCACTTTGTTTTTAGCTGCTTCCTCTAGAATACGTTCAATATTACCACCGGGATCGACCACAGCCGCTTTCATTGTTTGCTCGCACCAGATTAAACTACAATTTTGCTGAAATGGGGTGACGGGTATTAACTGATACTTCATCGATAATCACCTAAGGCTCTATGTTTCGCTGTGAATGAATAAAGATTACGCCATGTTGGGCTTTTCGACTATCTATTATTAGGATATTTTGCTCTAACGCTCACAAAATCTGCATTAAATTTTTGCCCCATCCTAACTCCGTTTGTCGCTTTATCTTTCCTGCGGGATAAACACTGCATTGGTCATATTTTTTGGTATACAATCGTCAACACTCGTTCGCTGTCAGTTCAGTGCAAAACTGACATAGCAATCCTAAGTTATAACCTAACAAGAACTCTTTATAAAAGGTCGACTCGATGACTTCTGAATGTTCAGCCCAACTCACTTTTGCAGGCATGATTGCCCGTAAACATCAATTTCGTTTACCACTTAACTATCAAGAACCTGATGGCGAGCAAATTTCAATATTTGCCCGTGAGCTCTCAAGTCCAGACAATCAGGGTAAAGCCTTACCTTTTATTGTTTTCTTTCAAGGCGGACCTGGGTTTGGCGCCGTGCGCCCCGCGGCGAATGGTGGCTGGATCAAGCGGGCTCTTAAAGAGTACCGCGTGTTGCTTCTCGACCAACGAGGTACAGGCCTTTCAACGCCAGTAAGCTATGCCAGTTTGGCGCATCTGTCTGCCAGCGAACAAGCCGAATACCTGACCCACTTTAGAGCCGATAATATCATTCGCGATGCTGAGTCTATCCGTAAACGGCTCACCGATAATGAGAAGTGGACCATTCTAGGACAAAGCTTTGGTGGTTTTTGTGTACTTAAGTACTTAAATGATGCGCCTGAAGGCTTAACTGAAGCCTATATCACGGGTGGCATTCCGTCACTGACTCGCAGTCCAGATGAGGTTTATCAAGCGACCTACAAACGGGTACTTGCAAAAAACCAAGACTTTTTTAAGCGCTTTAGCGATGCACAAGACTTGATTAAAAACCTAGCCAGTCATATCCAAGCAAACCCAGTAACCTTAGCCACTGGCGAGCGCCTTACTGTCGAGATGTTGCAGCTGCTCGGGATCAATATTGGCATGGAGCAAGGCCCTGAGAGCATCTATTACCTGCTAGAGCAGGCGTTGATAGAAACGGCATCGGGTACACAAGTTAATCCGCTGTTCCTCGCGCATTTTTGTCAGTTGCTTGATTACAACACCAATCCAATATTTGCACTGCTACATGAGTCTATCTATTGCCAACAAACTGCGTCTAACTGGGCCGCTCACCGAGTGAGAGCTGAGTACCCTGAGTTCAACTACAGCAGCGAAAAGCCTTTCTTATTTACTGGCGAGATGATCTACCCATGGATGTTTGAGCAGTTTAATAACCTAAAACCCCTGCAACAAGCATCGAAGCTTCTGGCACAAAAACAGGATTGGCCAACCATTTACCAAGCCGACACACTTGCAAATAATCAAGTCCCCGTTACCGCTGCTATTTATAGTGAAGATATGTTTGTAGAGATGCAGTACAGCCTAGAAACCGCTGTGAAAATCGGTAACCTTAAGTATTGGCTGACTTCAGAATATGAACACAATGGGATTCGAATGGATGGTGAGCACATCCTCGATAGATTAATCACAATTAATCGTGGGGAAACGCTACGTTAATTAATAAACACTTAAGCTTGATGGAACATTATGTAATCTGTTCCTCACCTGTATCACTTTCGCAAGCCTTATTAAGGCTTGCTTTTTTTTGCCTCATTTTGTCGAAGACCCCTCACTCTATATCTGTATTGGAAAATCTGCCATTAACGGCACATACTTTTGCTATGACCCTAAATTGTTGCCCCTTAACTTGTGAGCATATGTGCTTAAGGTAAATAGATGAACAGTGATAAACTCGATACGCTACCTGGCGAGATCTTAGTCGGCATTGCTAATGAGCACCTACGTTTAAACTGCAAAGACCGCCAGGCGCTGTTTTATGATCTTGATATTGCAAGTGAACTACTAGAGCAAAAATTGGCTGCAAGTGGCTTTGTGTACGACAAAAATTGCAATCAGTATAAGCCGCGTTAACTTAATATCGATTTACTTACTTCTCTATTTACCTATTTACCTATTTACCTATTTCTTTATTTGGCTGCTTGGCTGCTTAGCATTAATTGCAATCCAACGTGTAGTGGGCCCCACTTGCATGCCGTAGTCGCATTGCCGCCTGCTCTGGGGTGATATCACGCTGAGTTTCAGCCAATAACTCATAGCCAACCATAAACTTTTTAACGCTAGCGCTTCTAAGTAATGGCGGATAAAAGTGAGCATGCAGGCGCCATTCTGTATGTTCACAGCCATCAAATGGTGCGCCCTGCCACCCCATAGAGTAAGGAAATGAACACTGAAATAGATTGTCGTAGCAGGTTGTTAACAGCTTTAAGATCTCCGCTAACGAGGCTTGCGTAGTGTCGTTTAGCTCTGTCATACGCTGAATATTAAACCGAGGTAATACCAAGGTTTCAAAGGGCCAACCCGCCCAATACGGCACCACCACCAGCCAGTCATCATTACTCACCACAATCCGCTCTTGCCGCGTTAACTCTTTCTCGACGTAATCAGCTAATAAGTTACTGCCGTACTGCTTCTCATACTCCAATAAATTTCGCTGTTTTGTCTCTACTAAACTGGGGAGCTGTTGCTGCGCCCACACTTGTCCATGAGGATGCGGGTTAGAGCAACCCATCGCAGCACCTTTATTTTCAAAAACCTGTACCCAAGCATAGTCTTGCCCAAGGTCAGCAGTTTGCTCACGCCATGTATTAATGACCCGCTCAATTTCCGGTACAGATAACAAAGCTAGTGTTTTAGAATGATCGGGGGAAAAACAGATAACTCTGCTTTCGCCTCGCTCGGTGCTAAATTTAAATAGCGGATCATCAACACTCGCTTGCGGCGTATCGGGCACTAAAGCTGAGAAGTCATTTTTAAACACGAAAGTGGATTGATAGTCAGGATTGGTTTCGCCGTTAACTCGAATATTACCTGCACATAAAAAACAGTGAGGATCATGACTTGGGGACGCTGAGAGAGCTGGCGCTTCAACCTGTCCTTGCCAAGGACGCTTTGCACGATGAGGAGCGAGTAACACCCACTGAGATGTTAATGGGTTATATCGGCGATGAGAGTGCTCGCTAGGATCAAAATGTACATGGGTTATTTGCGTCATGACCAAGAATAATAGTAAAGTTTAAATACCCTATGCTCAGCTAGTTAGGCTTAATAGTCATTCCTAAAAAGGCGCATTTAGCTCCTAAAAAACAGCTCTGATGATTATCTCAGCGCAAATAACGTATCGGCTCAATCGAGGCAGAAACGCTACGCAATAACAGCACCTGCATGCGACTAACCAGATAACTAAATTGATAACTACCTAAATAACTACCTAAATAACTACCTAGATAACTAAACTAATCCTAGCTAGCACGCTTGTTAGAGTGTCGCACTGAAATCTTTCATTACAGCGCTTGCGATTATAGCCGAGCCTCAATCAATAAATTCAAACTAGTGCTAGAGCTACAGCTACAGCTACAAACTACAAACTCTTATACAGCTAAAGACTCAGTTAAAAATTTAAAATGATTACACTTCATAATTTTAATAATATTACGTTATCATTAGTTTGTACTTAGCCAACTAACATAGCGGTCGCCTATCTACTATTCACTCGGTTAATGATTAGCATTCTATTAGCTACATTCAAGCAACTATATTCAATTGACAATTAGTGTTCGGCGCACCAAGCCAAGCTCAACGCAAAATATACATCAAGGTCGGAGATCTTTATGCTCAATCCCATTTGGTTAAAAACATTTAAAACACTGATAGATATTGGCCATTTTACTCAAACGGCTGAGAAATTGTACATGACTCAGCCTGGTGTCAGTCAGCAGATCAAAAAGCTTGAGCAAGCTTGTGGCCATTCCCTTATCAAACGTATTAATAAGCAGTTTGAAATTACCGAACAAGGGCGTCAGGTCTACGAATATGCGCGAAAAGTGGCGGCTCAAGAAGATGAGTTGCTAGAAAGCCTAGATTTTGATGATCCCTATTCAGGACAATGCCGTCTATCGTGCTCAGGTGCTTTAGCGCTGTTATATTATCCCAAGTTGCTAACCCTACAACAGCAACACCCTGCACTATCGACCTATATCGAAGCGGCGCCAAACTATAAAATACTTAAAGATATAACCGAAGGAGCTGTCGACATAGGCGTGGTCACTCAAATCCCTAGCGTAAGTGAGTTCCATTATGAAGCGATAGGCCATGAGCCCCTTTGTCTTATCATGCCAAAACAGTATCAAAATACAGTCGTTGATACTCAATGCCTATTGCAATGTGGTGTTGTAGCGCACCCTGACGCTGCGCACTACCTATCACGTTATTTTGACCAATGCGCAAATCCTGAGTTTTCAGAGCTCAATATTGAGACTTTACCTACCACAAGCTATGTCAATCAGCTAAGCCAAATCCTTGTGCCAATCTCTCAAGGACTGGGGTTTACCGTACTCCCAAAAAGCGCATTTGATAGCTTTGCAGATAAAGAACTGCTGTATGTCCATCGCCCGCATTCTGCCGTGACTGAGCCCCTTTACTTGGTTTATAAACGCAACCGTGAACTACCAGCACGTTACCACGCCGTACAAGCGCTATTACAATCAAGCCACAAGCACTCATAGCACTGGCAATTAAAGTCTGAATTTATGCTTTATGTGCTAAAGATGCTGTCAAGCCGTTAAGTTTTATTTTCGCCCCTCCTTTATATAAAGTGTTAAACAGGTCTAATTGTGTAATTTTTTTACACTATTAGACGCTTCACGCTATTTACTCTTGGTCTTATATGCGAAAATAGCTAAAACGAGTAGTTAACTTTCAGTTAACGACTCATCAGAGCGCTAGTGTCCCTACCAGCCTGAACTTCACCTAACGTGTAAAATTAGACCTTAATATGAACTCCTATTCGCTCAAGAAAAAGATCCTTATCTCTGTTGTGTTAGCCTTTTCCATCGTAATTGGACTGCTATCATGGCAAAGTTTTTCCAGCCAAAAGCAGCTACTACTGCAAAGCAGCGCTGACCAGGTCAGGCAGCTTGGCGAGCAGCAAGCGGCTCGAATTGATGAATGGCTAGCCGATCGTCAAACCATTATTAATGCTACCGCGACAAAAATTGACGGTGATAGTTTAAATGTACTGCAGCAGGCTCAACTTTCGGCCCCTTTCGAGCTGGCGTATTTCGGTTCACAAACGGGATTAATGCTAGATTCCGATCCGAATATCGACCGTACAGGCTATGATCCTCGTAGCCGTGATTGGTATAAGCAAGCCATGGCTAAACAGCGCCCCATCTTAACGAAACCTTATATCGATGTAGCCTACAATATTCTAGTGGTGACAATTGCGCAGCCTGCTAAAGGTGGCGTAGTCGGTGGCGACTTATCGATTGCTAGCCTAGTAGATAGCGTTAACAACATGAAATTGCCTGCAAAAGGCTACGCCATCATGATGCATAAAGATGGCACTGTTATCGCTTATAAAGACCATGCAAAAGCCATGGGACCCATACAAAATATTGACCGCGAGCTTAATGCTCAAATCGCGTCTAAAAGTCGTCAAGCGGGTAGCTTGTTACCGCTTTACTTTGAAAGTGAGGGACGTGACAAGTTACTTTGGGGCTCTGAAGTCCCCAATACTGATTGGGAGCTTATTTTTGTTCTCGATAAAGAAACCTTGGAAGCACCGCTAAGCAAATTACTACTGACCCAACTTGGGTTGTCAGCACTTGCGCTGCTTTTTAGTGTACTTGCCATCTCGTGGTTCTTAAGCATTCTGCTCGCGCCATTGAGCCGCGTCTCCCAAGCACTAGCCCATATTGCTGACGGTAATGGCGACTTAACCCAGCGTATTGAAGTGGATACTCAGGATGAAGTCGGTGTGTTAGCCACAAGTTTTAACCGTTTTGTAAGCAGCCAACACCAACTGATAAGCCATATTCGACAACTCGCCAATGAGTTAGATAGCGATGCCCAACACAGCTTAGTGACCAATCAAACCACGGTAGACGAGTTACAACGCCAGCAACAAGAAGTGGCTATGGTTGCTACTGCCGTGACAGAAATGGCCAGTGCTACCCATGAGATCGCCGCCAACGCAGAAAATACCGCAACTGCGGCGCAGCAATCTGCCACCAGCAGTGAAGAAGGCAAAGACTTAGTCGACAAAACTCGCGGCACGATTAATTCGTTAGCAAACGAAGTCGGTGAAGCGACCAATGTGATTGGCGAATTAAATCTTCATGCACAAGCTATCTCAGGCATCTTAACAACCATTCAAGGCATTGCTGAGCAAACTAACTTATTGGCATTAAACGCAGCTATCGAAGCCGCTCGCGCGGGTGAGCAAGGCCGAGGATTTGCCGTGGTTGCCGATGAAGTGAGAGTCTTGTCACGTCGAACTCAAGACTCAACACAAGAGATCTACACCACTATCGAAACCTTGCAAAACACCACCAAAAAAGCGGTGTTATTAATGGAAAGTAGCCAAGGGCTTGCCAGTGACAGTGTTACTGATGTTAATGCCGCGGCCCATGCACTAGAGGAGATCACTCAAGCGGTTAATGTGATTTCAGATATGGCAGGCCAAATCGCAACTGCAGCCGAGGAGCAAACTCAGGTGACTAATGAAATCACCCAAAACACGGTAGCGATTAAAGATGTGACAGATGACATTACTGAGTCAGCATTAGCACATCTGGATCAAGCGCAAGCACTAAAAGATAGAGCCGACAACCTCAACTCAAAGGTCGCAACCTTTATCTTGTAAACGCTAAACTGCGATAAATAGAGCGATAAAAGGGAAGCCTAATCTGTTAATGACACAGCTAGCGCTTCCTTTTTTTTCTAATACATAAATCGATTAATGCGGCGTTAAGTGCGCCACCCATCCACCACTGGGGGCAAGGGTAATGTTTATTGCACTCTTTGATGTCACCGTTTCAGTCTTAGTTTGATAATCACTGGCATATTTATCGGCGTTATTGCCATCGGCGAAACTGCTCATCTGATATTGCTGTGACTCGCTCAATCCGAGCAAACTCAAGTTCAAGGTAAATTCGCGCGGCCTTGAGTTACCCATTACACCGATAAACCACTGTTTACCTGAACGCCTTGCGATAACAATGTGATCACTTATTTTGGCAGACAATACCTTAGTTTCATCCCATACCGTTGGCACACGGGTGATAAACTCAGTGCTTTCGTGTTCACGCAAATAATGAGACGGTGTATCTGCGAGCATCTGCAATGGGCTTTCAAACACCACATACATCGCCATCTGGTGTACTCTTGTGGTTTTACTCATTGGACGATTAAAATTAATCCTGAAATTATCGGGTTGAGCATTCACCATCGCACCAGGAGTGTAATCCATTGGGCCCGCAAGCTGGCGGATAAACGGCAGAGTTAAGTTATGCTCGGCGGTGATGTAATCGGCCCATTTATTATGCTCAAGACCACGCACACCTTCTCGAGTGATCACATTGGGGTAAGCGCGGCGTAGACCCGCTGGCTTATACGAGCCATGAAAATCGACCAAGAGTTTATGCTTAGCGGCCTGCTTAGCAATCTTCCAGTAATAGTTGACCATGGCTTGATCGTCTCGCTGCATAAAGTCGACTTTTATGCCCGCTGCGCCCCACCGCTCGAATAGTGCTAATGCCTGCTCAAGTTCATTGTCTAACGTCTTCCAGATCACCCAGAGGATCACATCGACGTTTTTACTCTTACCGTAGGCAATAATCTCTTTAACATCGATATCATCGACAACATTTAACACGCTGTCTAAATAATGCCATCCCTCATCCAGTACTATGTACTCGATGCCATATTTGGCTGCAAAATCGATATAGTACTTATAGGTCTGAGTGTTAATCCCGGCTTTAAAATCGACGCCAAATACATTATTAGCGTTCCACCAATCCCACGCCACTTGCCCGGGTTTCACCCATGTAGGGTCAATAGCTAACTCGTCTGCTAATAAGTACGACAACTCGTTAGTGAGCAAGTCAGCATCAGCTTGGCTAATGGCAAAAATTCGCCAAGGAAAAACGCCCGCTTTAGGTGCAAGCTCTATCGACTTTCTCTTAGCAAGATAGTCTGCGCGCTTGAGGATATTCTCATTTCTATCAGAGTCTTGTTTAAGTTCACTATCAAGCACGACATTGGCAAAGCGAGCGTTAAAGCCTAATGCGTTGCTGCCTTCAAGCCATAGCCCCGGGTAATCCCTCAAGCCCGTTTCGGTAATAACGAGTTTAATACCTTTGACATTGATACCGGCATCAGCGTCAACAAGCAGCGGCAAGCTAGCAAACTGCTCAGGCGTAATTTCAGATAACTTTTTAGGTAAGTACAAACGTTCATTATGGCTAATAAAGCTGGATTCTTCGGGAAACAGTACCGAATGATCAGCAGCAAAATTAATCCCTACCGTTTCAGCCATCACCACTAGCTCTCCCCGCTGTTCAGTGCTAAAGCGGTAGGCTAAACCTTGATCAAAGAGCCTAAAAGTGAGTGTAAGCTGGTTATCAAAAGTGAATGCCAATTGATTGTATTGCTCATGTACCCATTTAGACTTTTGCTGTACATGGGGCTGTAATTGACGATCGACACTCGTTCGCGCCATATCAACAAGTTTTGCCTTAGATAAATTAGCCTGCATGCCTTGAATCACTATGTCGGCGACGGCATCTTGCAAAACGGGCTTACCGGATACGGTTAATGAGTAATTAACTCCTGATTCAGCGTCTTGAGAAACACGTAATTGCAGTTGCCCATTGGGTGAGGCTAAGGTGTATGCCACCGTGTTTTCAGCGGAATGAGCTAGATTAGCGGCATTAAACGGAATCGATAGCACAAGGGGAAAACTGGCAATAAATAAAAAAAATGCTGCAAATTTATAGGGATGGATAATCATAGCGGTCTCGTAGGCAAGCTTGAGTCAATAGAGTCGAAGGGGAGTGCAAAGCCTTATGGTGATGAGGTTAAGTCATTACGACTTAACCTCATCTGTTTACCGTCTTTATAGGCTAACGCTGATAGGTGATTGTCCGTCCCAGTTAATCTGCTGCAACTCACCTTGCTGCTGCTCAATGGTGATGCTAAAGCCTTTATCTGCGTCTTGAACACGACTCACACAGACATCGAAATTACTCTCAAACGCGCGAATATGCTTCAAGCACATATTATTCCAGCCTGAAGGTAAATAAGGCGCGACGTCAAAACGTTTAAAGCCTGTTGGCTCAATACCAAAAATCCCCTCAGTGACGACTCGAGCATAGAGCGCACTTTCAGCAGATAGATGGCGCTGATCACCTTCAGGCCAAGCTTCTACGGCGTAAGGTACATGCTCGCCGAGCAAACGCTTACGTGAATAATACTTAAAGTAGCGCATTGCCGTATCGGTCTCTTGAGCCGCAAAAATACCTCTAAACGCATAGAGTGTTGCTCTATCCCAGAAAGTCTTATTGCCCGCCTCACTGTAGATCCCATCTTCACTCCACAGCTGCTCCGATAATACCGCCGCTAAGGTTTGATCTTTGCGGTCAAAAATTCCAAATGAAAATGGCAGTGCAATCCAAGCTCTTAACTTGTCGTTACCTTGATAGTATTGGTAAGTATCGAAGCCTTGAACATTTGCACCGAAGTAAGTTTCGATATCTTGTGCCAGCTTCTTGGCTCGTAACTGGTAGTCTGTGGCAATCGCTGTACGCCCAAGCTCCTCATTTAAATAACTCGATGAGATCAGCGCGCCGTAAGTCAGCATATTGGTACTTAGGTTAACATCACCTGCTGGGAATCGCCCTTCTAGCTCGTCGCTATCCGATGCAATCACCCCCTCGCTTGTTTGCTTGCCGTAACTAAAGTCGATACACCAATCGATTAAAGGCAGTAGCGCCCTAGCTTGCTCTTCATCGCCATAAGCCAGTGCAAATCGGCTTGCACCGTAGGCGATCATGGCGCAGTCTCCTCTATCGCCAGCGCCGTTCCAGATATCATCCCCCTCGGCAATAATAGAAGATGGAATGGCTTTGCCGTCATCATTCATAAAGCGAGCAAAATGCTCGAAACTATTAATTGCCGATTCATTACCGACAGCATTGCCTAAAAATGGAAAGAACGGGTTGATATATTCAGCCTGATCGTTAGCCCAGATAGCGGCGTAATAGCGACCGCCTCCTGGCGCATGCATCAAACCGCCCTTAGTTCTAAAAATGGATTCTGCGCTACGAATTTTGGCGAACTCAAACATCTTGTTGATGTTTTCATCGGGGGTGACTAATTGAAGGTTGTTATTCAAGCTCGTCACATAGTCTTGACGCAGTTCAAGTTCTCTTGCGGCATCAAACTCGCGATTTTGCCCAGCTTTAGTGGCTTTGAATTCTAGGTAAACCGTTAATGTCTCACCCGCTGCTAATTCAAATACTCCGGATTTGTCGCTAGCCGCTTCTATACGATAACGACCATATACCCCACTTTCAGCTGGAGTCTCAACGCGATAATCGAGCTCGCCAATGCTCAGTTTTACGCTTTCATTGCTAGTATTACCAAAGGTCAACGCTTCAACTATTACTGGCTGAGTCGTACTTGGTGACAAGATACGAGTCAACTCAACACCTTCAGCAATAAGGCTTGTCAACGACAGGCGCCCATCGATACGAGCCTGTTTAAGCTTCTCTTGCGTAATACTCTGCTCATTAACGGTAATAGACGGCGAAACAGATAACGGAAAATCATGAATAAGACTCGCATGAGTATCATTTGGAATGGTGCGCAGCATAGGCCACACCAGCTTTCGCGTTAAGCTCAAGTTCCCGTTAACATCGCTGCCATAATAGATAATGGCAGATGTTTGTTCGCCACTCATCTCGATATGATCTTCATGGCTATCTTGTACATCCCAAACCAAACCATTGTCAGTTAACTGCCAGCGGTCCGTTAAGGTCGCGGCTAAGCCATTTAACACTTTGTTGTCTTGTACTTGCGCAGCTGCGGGCAATACGTCAGGTTGTCGTTCAACATTCGCATTACTTGCAGTTTGAGAGTCATTGGAACAGGCAGATAATATGGCAATAGCACAGGCTGAGGTGATAAATAGCTTTTTCATAAAACTCTCGTATGTTTTGCGTTATTCAAGTCAGTTTATTATTCGTTACTGCCATCAAAATTTTGAATCAAAATCTGTAGACCATTAAAAATAATAAAGAAGTTATTGAAACTGATTGAAACACGAACACTCTCAAGTTCGCTTACGAGAAAGTCGTAAAGCCTTCCTAAAAAATCACCTCAGCCACTCACCTTACGACGGAACTCTAACGGTGACATGGCAAATTCGCGCTGAAAAATATCGTAAAAACGGCTAACCGAGCCAAAACCTGCCTCCAGTGCAATATTAAGCACTGGGCTTTGGGTATCAATAAGTAGTGCTTGAGCGTGCTGTAGCCTAAGCTGATTAATGTATTGCTTAATCGACACTTTCATCACCCGATTAAATAACTTCATCGCATAGTTTTTATGCAAACCCGTTGAGCTTGAAACATTTTCAATTGTAATTTTTTGATCGTAGTTATCGGCAATATAACGCAACATGGTTTGAATATGGTTTAGGCCACCAAATACAGGCCTATCCTCACGTTTACTCACTTTATTGGCTAAATCATAGGTGCTGTACTGCTCGATTGACATGCGACGAATGCGGCCGCGGATCTCATTAATCACTTGGCTAGTCAACAGCGGCTCATTTCGCTTAATGTCGGTTTCCCAGATCTGTGTTAACTGCTTGTCACAAGCATATAAACTGTCAGACACAATGACCTCGCCATGCAGCAGCTGGCTAACAAAGGTGCTAGGCAGCATCCAAGTGAGAAAAGATTGCAAAGGGATATAGATGTTAACCAACTCGCCTTCTCCGCGAGAAGCGGTCATTTGGTGGGGAAATGACGCCCAAAAGATAATCATACGTCCCTCTGGGACAGTGATTTCTTGGCCATTAATTAAATAGTCAGCAGAACAATCAAACAGGTAATTAATTTCAATGTGGCCATGCCAATGGCTGTGCTCCATCACAGCAGGCTGTTTACGGTGAAAGCCAAACTGCGTATCTTGCGCCTGCACCGTTAAGGGGCTCGCCTCATTAAAAGCAATTTTTTCAACCCAATCAAACATCTGCCTAACCTCATGACCACTGTTAAAAGCCAAGCTAACCCATAGGTCTTAGTTACACAATTGAAAGTTACTAAACAAGATATCAAGCTGATGATTTAGGAATACAGTTTAAACAAATAGTTTAGAAATATGGTTTGGGAATAAGTAAGTTATAACTGGCTTTAACCTTATTCCAATCTGCTTAGCTTAGCTTTGCGCCACTCCATACTTAAGTACAATGCTTCAAAAGAGTCGACGCCCTCAATAAAGCCTCTATCACTTACTAGTAGGGGCTCTCTTACTCGTACTTGTTTTTTTAGTCGGCGTTTTTCTAACGGCAGATGATTTAGATGTAGCAGCCTTTTTTGCGCTATAACGACGTTTTTTAAAGCCGTTATCCGGCGACTGAACCCCTTGTAAAGAAGTCGGTAACTGTGAGCCCGCTTGCTCAATCAAGCCTTGTAAGGAGCTCACTAAGGGATCCATAAAACTCTGATACTTGGCTTCTTTACGGCTGATGGCATCGAGGTTATTTTCCCACAGCGCGGTCATATCAGGCGTTGTCGCGCTTTGCGGTAAGCTATTAATTAAGCCTTTGCCCACCTCGGTAGCCAAAATGGATTTACCTTGGCGGGTTAGATAATTGCGCTTAAAAAGTAGCTCTATTATGCCAGCACGCGTCGCTTCAGTGCCTAAGCCGTCGGTGTCTTTTAAGATTTTCCGGATTTCACTATCGGTGACATAGCGGCTGATCCCCGTCATTGCCCCCAGTAAAGTCGCATCGGTAAAATGCTTTGGGGCTTGGGTGTTTTTTTCTAATAACTCGCCACGCTCGCACAGCAGAACTTGGCCCTTTTTAAGCGCTGGGATATTGGCAAGATGATCGCCATCTTCAGTCTGCGATTTATCACTCGAGCTTCCGCTATCTTGTTTCTGATTGGGTGATTGCTTAAGTAACTGCTTCCAGCCTAGCGCAGCTTCCTGTTTGGCCTTCGTTTTAAATAAGCCACCGGCAATGATGATCTCAACTTGAGTCTCTTTATACAAATAAGCCGGATAAAACTGCATCAAGTACTGACGCGCAACTTGCAAATACAACTGTTTCTCAGCCTGGTTAAGGCTAGATAGATTGGCCGTTTTTTCGGTTGGCACAATCGCATGGTGGGCATCAACTTTTTTGTCGTTCCACGCCTTTGATTTGAGCTTGGCATTTGGCTCATCACAGCCAGACAATAGCTCACTCGCACCACTTAATACTGCGCGAATAACACTCGGCGCTAATCCATGTTGCTCAACAGGCAGATAGCGGCTGTCAGAGCGTGGATAGGTGATAAGCTTATGTTTTTCATATAACGACTGGCAGGTATCGAGCACTGACTTTGCGCTCATACCAAAGCGTTTAGCCGCATCAATCTGTAGCGCCGATAAACTATAAGGCAAGGGAGCATTTTGCTTCTTGTCTTGAGCTATCACCTTTTCTACCAAGGCACTTTGGCCGTTGATACGCCCGACAACGTTTTGCGCCAAACCTTTTGCCAGTACCCGTCCCTCTTCATCCATATAGGGCTGACACGCTTCACTCGGTTGCCATTTTGCACTGAATCGATCTTGGTTATCGGTCGCTAAATGCGCTAACACTTCATAAAAGGGCTTAGACACAAACTCAGCAATTTCAACATCACGGCGTACCACAAGCCCAAGTACCGGCGTTTGTACCCGTCCCACTGACAGCACACCTTGGTAACCCACTTTTCGGCCTTGGATTGTATAGGCTCGGGTCATATTCATGCCATAGAGCCAATCGGCGCGAGAACGCGCTAGCGCTGAAGTTGATAGGGGAATAAACTCACGGTTTGAACGCAATTGCCCCAGCGCTCTTGTTACCGCTTGAGGATTTAAATCGCTGATCAATAAACGCTGAGCTTGTTGTAACTTTGCACCTTTAACCCCGAGATGCGCAATAATCTCATCGACTAATAGCTGTCCTTCTCTATCAGGATCGCCCGCGTTAACTAACTGAGTCGCCTCTTTAACAAGCCCACGAAGCACAGCTATTTGACCGCGCATCTTAGCTTTAGGTTTCATCTTCCAGTTATCTGGTACGATTGGCAGGTGCTCAAATTTCCATGACTTGTATTCAGGTGAATATGCGTCTGGCTCAGCTTGCTCTAACAAGTGGCCGACGCACCAAGAGACACAATCACCATTGGCTGCGCGAATAAATCCGTCACCTTTCTTTAAAGGCTTAGGCAACACATCGGCAATGGCTCTTCCAAGGCTGGGTTTTTCGGCAATATATAAGATCATCTGCGAGACTAGGATTACTGTATAAATTAACAGTAACTGTACCTTGAAGCTGTAAGCGGTGCAAACGAAACTCTTAAAGCAGAATGTATTAATCGTTCAAAACCATTCATTTGCTCAAAGAGTGTTACACTTTTTGAGAACGGCTCTCATTAAGCGTTTTAATTTCAATTGTCATTTTAAGGGTTAACGTTGTGCTTATCCCCATCAGGAGCTGTCACACTCTCAGACATGGACATGAGCATGAGCATAGACATCGTCTATCATCGTTATCAATTAAGGCTGAAAACAAAAAAGCCGAGCGGTTGCTCGGCTTTTTTATATCGCATCTAGCTTAAGGATGACAAACGTTATGCATCTCTAAATTAGTGCCAATATCTTTACTACGATTTGCCTTAGCATCATCGTTACGCAACTGCGTGATGTAATCTAAGTATTCTTGATTTACATCGTTAGTCACATACTTACCGTCAAATACTGACGTTTCAAAACGCTTAATTGAAGGGTTTTGTTGACGTACAGCTTCAATCAAATCTGGTAATGATTGGAAGATCATCCCATCAGCACCAATCAAATTGTTGATCTCTTCAACATCACGACCGTGAGCAATCAATTCATTTGTGGTTGGCATATCGATGCCGTACACGTTAGGGAAACGAATTTCTGGTGCTGCTGAGGCGAAGTAGACCTTTTTCGCGCCGGCGTCACGTGCCATCTCGATGATCTGTTCTGAAGTGGTACCACGAACAATTGAGTCATCAACTAATAATACGTTCTTGCCTTTAAACTCGGCATTTATCGCGTTAAGTTTACGGCGCACAGACTTCTTACGCTCTTGTTGCCCAGGCATGATAAAGGTACGGCCGATATAGCGGTTCTTAACAAAACCTTGGCGGTAAGGCAGATCCATATGACGCGCGATTTCAAGTGCGATATCGCATGACGTCTCAGGAATGGGGATCACGACATCGATATCATGATCTTCCCACTCTTTGTTAATCTTCTCACCCAGCATGGTTCCCATATTGACACGGCTGCTATAAACAGAAATGTTATCAATCGTAGAGTCTGGACGAGCAAAATAAACGAATTCGAAAATACAAGGAGAGTAGCTTGGCGAGTGGGCACACTGGCGGGTATAAAGCTCACCATCAAGAGTGATGTATACCGCTTCACCCGGTGCGACATCACGCATGACCTCAAAGCCTACTGCATCTAATGCCACGCTTTCAGAGGCAACCATGTATTCAGTACCCGTTGGTGTTTCATGCTTACCTAGCACTAACGGACGAATACCAAATGGATCTCTAAATGCCACTAAACCTTGGCCAATAATCATGGCAACAACCGCATAAGCCCCACGAGTCAGCTCATGCACCTTAGTCACAGCGTTAAACACTTCCTCAGCGTTAAGATCGTCTGTAGTGGTTTGCTGCAGTTCATCGGCGAGTAAGTTAAGTAACACTTCTGAGTCTGAAGTGGTATTAACATGACGGCGCTGCTTCAATAAACGCTCATGCAGCTCAACCGTATTGGTCAAGTTACCATTGTGCGCTAATGAAATACCAAATGGAGAGTTAACATAAAACGGCTGAGCTTCAGAAGCACTCGAGCTTCCTGCCGTTGGGTAACGAACGTGACCGATGCCAGCATTACCTTGCAGGCGCTGCATATGCTTTGGTTCAAAAACGTCTTTCACCAAACCATTCGCTTTACGTAATCTAAACGCACTTCCATCGACGGTCACAATGCCAGCAGCATCCTGTCCACGATGCTGGAGCACAGTCAGTGCATCATAAATGGTTTGATTAACCGATGACTGGCCAACTATTCCGACAATACCACACATGGGTAAGCTTCCTCATTGTAAGATGTTCTATTATTTAATATTTTTGCTTTATGTGAGTATAAATACTCACATAAAGCCAAGTAATGCTTTAGTGCATTTTATATTTTGGGTACAAAGCTTGAGGTGTTTTCCACGTAGTCAAAGAACCACTGGATCACAACTCCAAATTCGGGCACGAGTGTAGAATCTTGCCACCAATCTGTGTTGGGTGCTCCGGTAAAAGCATCCATAAAAAACAGTAACGCGCTCACGATTAATGCGCCTCTTAGCGCACCAAAACATAAGCCGAGCACTCTATCTGTGCCTGACAATCCGGTTTTAGAAACCAATTGGCCAATTAGGTAGTTAACGAGAGCACCAAGGATGAGCGTTGATACGAACAGAATGGCTATCGCCACGCCATTTCGAACCATTTCATCTTGCATCTGAGTCAGATGCGTAGCGAGTTTGAGGTAAAACTGGCTGGCAATAAAAAAAGCAGCAAACCAAACGACAAGAGACATGGCCTCTTTTACAAAACCACGGACCAAACTAATCAGAGTTGATAGTCCGATAACAATAATGATGGCGTAATCAATCCAAACCATTTAAGAGGTAATCCAGCATAGGGTTTAAGACGGCGCGATTCTATCAGAGACAGAGTTATTTCTCACGCTTTCACGGCGAAATAACTTTTTCTCAAACAAAGACAATCACGATTTATTATTTCTCGACGGGGTTATAAGCAACCACTCGGCCTTTTAACTGCGTCAGCTTTTCGATATCACGCTGCATACGGTTAAGCTTATCTTTTGACACATTAGGCCCAACGAACACTTTGGTTAATTGGCCATCTATGGGTTTAGTCGGCAACGTGTAGGCGGTAAACCCTTTATCGCGAAGACGGTTAACCAGCCCTTTCACGTTAGCTGCATTGTTAAAACTGCCCAACTGAATCGTCCAAGCAGCCTTAGGCTTTGTTGTACTGTTAGACTCTAGCTTAGGCGTTGTTTTAACCTGTGCTTTTGCCTTAGCTACAACCGCTTTGACCGGTTCGTCCTCCTCAGCAATGTGCCAAGAAGCGTCGCCGGATGATCCCGTATCTTGCGCTGCTTGCTGAGTGTTCTGACCCAAATCGACCGTTTCGATATTCTGCTCCGGCAAGTGACTCTCTTGGATCTCGGGTCTAAGGGGAATTTCAGCAAACTGCTCTTCTTCGCGCTGTTTTTTACCGTCCAAAATATCGGGTAAAAATATCACCCCTAATGCCACAATCACAATGACACCCACAAGACGGTTTTGAAATTGACTAGACAAGACTTTCTCCCTTAAACAAATCTTTAAAACCTGCAACAGTGTAAAATGAGCCAAATACAATTACCACATCTTCACTCTGCAATTGCGCTCGAAGCGCATTCCAGGCCAGACTCATGTTGGTAAACGTTGAAGCTTGTACTTGTATCTGTGCAGGCAGGCAGGCTTTCAAGTTTGCAGCAGTAGCTCCCCGCGGCACAGACAGATCACACAGGAACCACTGATCAACATCTGCTGATAGTTCCTGTAACACCGAGCGCACATCCTTGTCTTTTAACATGCCACATAGCGCAATTAACCGCCCCTTGGGCATGGCAGCTAAACGTGAGCTTAAATAACGTGCCGCATGGGGGTTATGTGCGACATCAACAATCACTCGTGGTGAATCGTTGAGCTGCTCTAATCGCCCGGCCAGTTGGGTCTCTCCCACCGCTTTAGCAATAATATCAGCAGAAATCGGTGGACAAAGATGCTCAAGTACCGCAATAACCGTAGCCGCATTGGGCTGAGGTAAAAATGGCAGTGGTAACTTGGTTAAATCGAAATGCTGACCTTGATAATGCCAATCGTGGTCGCTGCATTGGTAACTGAAATCCTCATTAACCCGATACACTATGGCACCGATATGATTAGCCACTTCGATAAGAGAAGCCGGACAGTCAGGTTCACCCACGATTGCTGGGCGGTTTGCTCTGAATATACCCGCTTTTTCTGCACCCACGAGCTCTCTCGTATCACCGAGGTACTCTTGATGATCTAAATCGATTGAGGTCACTACCGCAATATCGGCATCGATGATGTTGGTGGCATCTAGTCGCCCGCCTAGCCCAACTTCTAGCAATACCACATCAAGCTTGGCAGCTTTAAACAGGTATAAACCGGCTAGAGTTGCGTACTCAAAGAAGGTTAATGAGATCTCAGCGCGGGCGGTTTCTATCGCTTCAAATGCATTAACCAGCGCAGCATCTGTCGCATCAAGGCCATTGATCCGCACGCGTTCATTATAATTAAGCAGATGAGGAGAGCTGTATACGCCCACGGTTTTTCCTGTCAACTGCAATGCAGCTTCAATCATGGCGCAGGTGGTGCCCTTGCCATTCGTGCCCGCCACAGTGACGACCTTGGTCTCACCTAAATCGGTTAAGCCCATGCGTTTGGCAACCTGCGACACACGCCCAAGGCCCATATCAATCTCGGTTGGATGAATCGCTAATAAAAAGTCTAACCAGTTACTCAACGCAGCACCTGACTTGGGTGCCACCGGCTTTAATGTGTCTTGTTCAATCACAAACTTTTATCCATTTAAAACGTATAAGGCCCAGACCTTCACCGTTAAGATTGTCCTTAACCCCATAAATAATGCTTAGTCCAACATAAATAATGGGCCAAGTGCCAACTTAGGTAATTGATAGCTTTCAGGGTAAGTGACATCGACTAAATACAGACCATTAGGTTTAGCTGTTGCCGCCGCTTTATTTCTGTCTTTAAGTGCTAACAGTTGCTCAATCCACTCCATGGGTTGATTACCTAAGCCCACCTCTAATAGCGAGCCGACAATGTTACGCACCATGTGATGCAGGAATGCATTCGCCTTGATATCAACGCAGATATACATGCCTTGACGGCTAACGTTGACCTCATGCACACAGCGAAACGGCGTGTTAGACTGACATTGCACGGCTCTAAAGCTGGTAAAATCTTGTTCGCCAAGTAGATACTGCGCCGCTTGGTGCATTTTGGCTTCATCGATATTACCAGGATAATGGCTCACACCACTGCGCAAAATACCTGGGCGAAGTTGGTGATTATAAATCATGTAACGGTAACGTCTTGCCGTTGCAGTAAAACGTGCATGAAATTCATCATCAACGACTTTTACCCAGCGCACTGCAATATTGTCAGGCAGGTTGACATTCACGCCAAGTGTCCAAGCGGTATCTTTACGCACGGCATTGGTTTCAAAGTGCACCACTTGCCCGGTGGCATGAACCCCTGCGTCAGTACGGCCAGCACATTGCACCGCTATAGGCTCATTAGCAACGATTGAAAGCGCTTTTTCTAGCCGCTCTTGAACAGTATCCACTTCGGCCTGACGTTGCCATCCGAAATATTGACTACCATCGTACTCTATACCTAGCGCAACCCGCATCCCACACCTCTATAACTCGGTTAAACTGCTATTCGACCGCCCACTGTGTTTTAGCGAACTGTTCGGATAAACGAAATCTTTTAATAGGCGGCGATTCTAACATACTCGAAGCAAACGATAAGTATAAAAAAGGCGCCAAAGGCGCCGTTTTTTATTGCGGTGGTTTACACCAACTCGTTAAGTAACCCCATGGCTTCAGCCTGTTGTCGGTCATTGCCATCAAGCTCAACTTCTTTTAGCAGTGCTCGTGCACTATCATTGTCATCGATTTCGATGTAAGCCCGGGCTAGATCTAACTTGGCATTAACCGAGTTTTCTTCATCATCGACATCAACCATAGGTGAGTTACCCATTAGAGAGTCTAACTCGCCCATGTCGACATCCAATTCTTTATAAAGATCGGTATCACCGCTATCTTCATCGGCCTCGCTTAGAAGCATATCAATATCGATAAAACCATTATCTTTTTGGAAAGTGGTTAAGTCGTGCATCGCGACGGCACTTTTTGCTGAAGACTTTTCGCCTAAATCTTTATCACCTAGCTTATTAACATCTAGTTCATTATCATCTAGCTCTTTAACGCCAAGTTCCTCAGCATCGAGCGCTGCCAATGCTTCATCAACGGTCATCTTAGAGTCGTCAAGTGAGAATGCGTCATCATCTTCAGTGAGATCAAGATTTTGATCTTGTGAATCGCCTTCGGCGGCCAAACGACTCAATAGCTCATCATCAGATAGTTGGGCGGACGCTGAAAGCGCTAGGGCTTCGTCAGCGGCATCGCTTTGATTAGCAATACTTTCCCAATCTAACGTGTTTGCCTCTGTCTTTTTGTCACCTTTAAGATCATCGAAGAAGCCGCTTTCTTTTTCGCTCTTTACTACTGCGGTTTCTAGTTCAGATACAAGATCGGATTTAATATCAGTTATAACGTCAGGCTCAACGTCAACTTCAGGCAAAGTAAACTCAAGCATATCGTCTGCTTTGTTTTCAGATACTTTCCTTTCAGATGCTTTAGTAACCGCGGTATCAGCATCTGCATCAAGGTTATCGCTATCTGACTTAAGTGCAGCCAAGCCCATCCCAACAGTGCTTTGCGCGCTTGAATTTAGTCCATCAATATCAAAACCCGTTAAGTCAAAATCTAGACTATTTGAGTCCTTTGCCGTTTTCGTCAGCTCTTCAGACTGCTCAAGTTCAACGTCAGGCGCTAATGCTAGCTCTTCATCTAAATCAAGCTTAACATTTGCAGTTTGCTCTAGCTCTGACGGCGCTTCGAGATCTGCAAGCAAGGCATTAAGTTCACTGTCAAGCTCACTTTCAGGTTTCTCTTGGTCTGCATCGTCTGTGGCGGTTAAATCTAATTCTGCAGCAATTTCAAATCCAAGCTCTAGTTCTGCCGCCATCTCATCAGAAAGTGCATCGATATCAGGGATCTCATTGCTATCCTCTTGAGCTCCATCATCGCCTTCAAGCTCTGCTAACAATGAATCTAGATCATCCTCTACCTCAGTATCAGTATTGAAAACGGGCTCAGTCTGCAGATTTGAACTATCAAAACCTGCAAGCAAAGCGTCAATGTCATCTTCTGCAGTATCTGTTGAACTAGGTTCTGTAGGTGTTTCGTCAATACCTGCCAATAATGCATCAATATCATCTTCAGCCGCAGTATCGGTCACAGTATTAGCATTAACTTCGGCATCAAAAGCAAAGTCTTCTTTCGTATCAAGTGCGTTGTCATCAACACTTTCACCAAAGCTTGCCAGTAATGCATCTAAATCATCTTCCGCGCTGTCAGCTGCAGTGCCTGTTTCACTTGCGGATTGAGATGAAGATTGGATTTCATCATTTGCGTCATCACTATTAAAACCTGCTAGCAGAGCATCTAAATCATCTTCTGCAGCCGTATCTGCGTTACTGCCTGACTCTAATTGAACCACCTCGCTATCATCATTATCAAAACCTGCTAGCAGAGCATCGAGATCATCATCGCTGCTGTTTGTTGCTGGCTGTTCAAAACTGTCTTCTGCAGGTACATCAAAGCCCGCAAGCAGTGAATCGAGATCGTCTTCATCAGATGATTTGGAATCGCTAATATCTGAAGAAGTGGTATTTAAATCATTAGTAGTTGCAGTGCTGTTGAATGCATCAAACTCATCAGTGTCTGTTAGATCTTGCTCCCCCATCGCCTCAGCCCATAAATCATCTAATGATTGGCCTTCGTCTTGGGAGTCTTCAACGATAATATCTTGCTCTTCGGCAAGTGCCGCCTGCACGGTAGTCGCGGCCACGGCCCCTGTTAATGGGTCGATATTAGACGCATCATCTGTATCGAGATGAACAGCTAAACCTTCGGCATCATCAGACTTATCTTCTAAAATCGCCCCTTCTGGTGCTGCACTTATAGGCTTTTCAGCAGCGTTTGCATCTTGGTTCTGTTGCTCTTCAGCGTTAGCGTCATTTCTGCGTCTAATAAACAACCAAAATAGCACCACAACAAGCAATGCCGGTAAAACGCCACCTAACACCAATAACAGAGGATTATCCATTATGGTTCGCCATAGATCTGACGCTGGCTCTTGCTTTGGCACACTAAATGCTGCGAGTTGTTTCTGTTTAAGTTGTACTTCTTGATTTAGCGCTTCATTTTCAGATTTGGAGTCTTGCAGCGCTTGTTTTAATAAAGCGTTTTCTTCTTTAAGCTGATTTATTTCATCTTGAAATGCTGCCGTATCAGACGAACCAACAACAATCTCATCGCTCGCTCGTGCTAACTCATCGGTTAGTTCTAGATTTTTAGCTTGAATCGCTTCCATCTGCCTAGTTAAGGCTTCAACCTCGGCCGATAAATCTGCAATTAATGGATTAGGCTTCACAGAAACCGGTGTTTTAGCGACCACGCTCGGTTGAGGGCTTTCTATCTTTGCAGCCACCGTTTTTGGCGCAATGCTAGGTTTAGCCCCTGATGGTGACCACTTTCGATCGTTACGTTCGGCGCGAGCCTTAGCATCTGCTTGAGAGGTTTGCTGTATCACAGCTTTATTTGGCACCAGCAAAATCATGCCGCGCTCTAAACTGTTATAGTTTTTGCTAGAAAAAGCATGAGGGTTGGCGTCATATAACGCTGACATAACCTGGTAAACAGTAACGCTATTGTCTGGCTTAACCGCCTGAGCGATACTCCAAAAAGTATCTTGCGAGGTTGTTGGACCATATTGACGAATGCTTTGCTTTACTTGGCCATCTGGCCCTGTAATTTTTAATGGCTCAGCAGCAACTGAATTAATCGAAGGGGCTGCAATAGCCACTATCCCCGTGGCTATTAAGCCGACAAGATGCGAAGTGCGAAAGTTCATCAATCCTTCCCTTTAAAGCACGCTGGTGTCACCACCCTGGTGACGAGCTTTAGGCAATTGTATTTATTAAGATTACTATAAACTAGAATCCGCTGCCCTGCTACTGTTCACATCTTTAAAACATAAAAAGCCCGCATTGTGCGGGCTTTTTATTCAGCAAAGCATCGTTAATCTAAAAATTAATAATAATCTCTAATCAATACTTCAGCGATTTGAACACTGTTAAGTGCCGCACCTTTACGGATGTTATCTGATACAACCCAAAGGTTTATACCGTTTTCATGAGAGATATCTTTTCTCACTCGGCCAACATAAACAGGATCGGTTCCAGCACCTTCGGTGATGGCTGTTGGATACTCATCATCGGTATCAAATAGTTCAACACCTTCTGCACCACGTAATACCGATTTAACATCTTCGGCGTCAGCAGGTTGTAGTGTTTCTAAATGAATCGCTTCAGAGTGACCGTAAAATACCGGAACGCGAACAGCCGTTGGGTTTACAACGATGTTGTCATCACCAAATATCTTTTGCGTTTCCCACACCATTTTCATCTCTTCTTTGGTGTAGCCGTTGTCCATAAACTTATCAATTTGTGGCAATACGTTAAACGCAATTTGCTTCGAGTAAGTCTTTGGCTCAACCGGTAAACCTTGTAGCAGCTTCGCGCACTGACCTGCCAACTCTTCAATAGCTTGCTTGCCTGAACCCGACACAGACTGATAGGTCGCCACGTTAATACGTGAAATACCGAATGCATCATAGATAGGTTTTAGTGCAACCAACATCTGAATCGTTGAACAGTTCGGGTTGGCGATGATGTTACGATTTCTAAAGTCTGCAATCGCTTCAGGGTTTACTTCTGGGATCACCAATGGCACGTCGATGTCATATCTGAAGTGAGAGGTGTTATCAATAACAACACAGCCGTTTTCAGCAGCGATAGGCGCCCACTTAGCTGAAACGTCACCACCTGCAGAAAAGAAACCAATCTGAGCCTGTGACCAGTCAAAGGTGTCAACGTCTAAAATTTCGACCTGTTTACCGTGGAAGCTGACCGTATTACCGGCGCTGCGACTGCTGGCTAATGGAAATAAATTAGCAACCGGAAAGTTACGCTCTTCTAGGATCTCAATCATTGTTTGACCCACTGCGCCCGATGCACCTAATACGACAACATTAAATTCCTGCGACATAATTACAGCTCGACTCCTGAAAACCCTAAATTGGATAACCAATTTACATTAGTTTGCCCCGTATTGCCTACCTTTAATGCACTAAATTCACGGCGATGGGTGTGATTTTTTCTCATATGATCGAACCCTTGCTGATTTAAAAACTGTTTTCTAAATAATTGGTCATCATCGCGCAAATCGTATACAAATCTCGCAAGCTGTAATAAGGCTCTTTCATCATCAATTCGCTGCACAATAACCTGCTCACTCCAAAGCGGCGGTAATAATGATTCCATCTGCTTATCAGCGCTAATTTGCAGCACCTGGGCTAACTTTTGATACAGCATAAAAGTGCCGCGCGCTTTACCCTCTAAGGAATAACCCGCAATATGCGGCGTACAAAATTCAACATAGGGCACCAGCTCAGGCATAGGGTTAGGCTCCCCTTCCCATACATCGAGCACCACTTTTACGTCATCACGTTGTTGCTTGAACTTGATTAAAGCACGATTATCGTTCACTTCACCGCGGCAACAGTTAATCAGCCAGGTATTTTCACGCAAGCTATTTAAGCGTGCCGCGTCGAACAAGTACCAGGTCTTGTGCTCGCCATTTTGAGTAATCGGTACATGCAAGCTAATCACATCACACTTTTCAATGAGTGTATCTAAGGTCACAAAATCACGGGGATCACCGCTTTGCTCTAGCAATGGGTCATTAAGTAACACTTCTATCCCATAAGCATTAAGACATTTCGCTACCGCGGTTCCAGTATTACCGGCGCCGACAATACCCACCACTTTACCTTTTAGTGGGCTATTAAAGCGCTGCGCCAACTCAAGCATGGCGATAAAGGCGAACTCCCCTACTGCTGTTGCATTACAGCCCGGTGCATTAGAAAAAGGAATGTTGCGACTGGCAAGGTAATCCAAATCGATATGATCTGTGCCTATGGTGGCGCTACCAACAAATTTAAGTTGGTTATTCTGAGCTAACAATGCTTGGTTAACCTTAGTCACTGAACGGACAAGTAACACATCGGCATCGTTAACTTGCTCAGGCGTTAGCTCCCTGCCGTTTACGGTTTCAATCGTGCCCAAATCACCAAATAACTGCTGAACATAAGGCATATTTTCATCGGCAAGGATCTTCATCGTGGTTCCTAAAAGTGTGCAGAATGTGTATGGGCTGTATTCTAACAAGATGGCAGATCCAATAGAAACAACGGATTGAAAATATGGCCATTTAACCAACTCAAGATAACGAACAGGCAAACTCTTAAGTACAATATTTTTCATATTGACTACGTACCTAATGAGTTGTTCAGCAAAGCTGACAAATGCTAGGTTAATCAATGGCAAAAATATTAAATTACTAACTAGTTTTTAAGCGAAAACGTTACTAGTGAAATTAGTGGCGTGCACGCTAAGTCATTGGTTAGATAACGACTGATTAGATAACTAAGGAATAATTGAATGATTAATGGATTAAGAAACCGGTGGAGTGATGTTGCCGAAAAAGAGAAAACAGGGCTCATGACATTAGCGGTGTTCTTTATTGGAGTATTAGTTTTAGCCGCCGGAATTAAAATTAGCTCAGCTATTGGGACGTTGATTTTGCAGCATGATGAGGTTCCCCCTCATTAAATTATCCATCGCCTTCTAACAAGCGCCGCGAATTATTACGCTATATGGGAACAGGGCAACAACGTGCTAATACGCCCCACCTTTGTCGAGTGTTAAAGGTACATGTAAGTACCAGTTTTTTTTTCAGAAAGGTATCCTCAATGAGAACCAGTTTATTATCAACGCCTAGCAGATATTATTGGGCATCCCTCCTCATGTTTTTAGGTTTGATTTATAACGTGATAGAACAGGATCTGTTTGGTTCTGCAGTCTTTTTACTCTTATCAGTCATATTTTTATCTAAAGGCTTAGTCAAAAGTAAAGCATCATCAAATAATGCAGTTTAAGTAACCCCATACCCCGTCACTTTTGACTATCGAGTGTTGCTTGGAGCTGTTGTAAAGAGCATATTAGCAATTTGAACTTCAACATTTATAGCCAATAAAAAAACCAGCAGTTCTGGGCTGCTGGTTCTTTGCGCATTTATCACAGTTTATGTTTTACTAGCTTCTAGTACTTAACTAAACCCTAGTTAATTACTTAGCTCTTCATTCAGTTCTAGCAGTTTAGCAGCAACAAATAAGTCTTGAATAGCGATGCCTGAACTATCAAAAATAGTAATTTCATCATGATTAGAGCGCCCTACGGATTTGCATGTTATGACGTGACCTATCTCTGTCACTGGTACATTTTCTGCGTGCTGAAATTCACCAATCACCTGCGACTGCGCTCGGTAGTCACAAAATAACCTTGCGTCTTGATAAAGCTCCACTGGTAACTCCTGCTTGCCGACTTTATCAGCCCCCATGGCTGAAATATGAGTGCCCGTTTTAACCCAGCGAGCCTTAAATAACGGCGCAGTGGCTGTGGTTGCGGTTACGATAATATCTGCATGTTCACAGGCATATTGAGCGCTTGCCACTTCGCAATCAGCTTGTAAGCCACTGTCTATCAGTCGTTTAACGAACTGTTCACAACGATGTTTATCACGGCCAACCACTAACACCTTTGTGATATCACGTACTTCTGCGATGGCTAATACTTCGTATTCAGCTTGATGCCCAGTACCAAAGACAGTCAACACGCTAGCATCTTCTCTTGCTAGGTAATTCACAGCAACTGCATCGGCCGCCGCGGTGCGGTAGGCATTAACTTGTGTTGCTGCAACCACAGCAACAAGTTCACCGGTTTCAGCGCTTAACAGAAATACATTGGTGCCATGGCACGGCATACTCTTAACTTGATTACCTGGCCAGTAACTACCAGTTTTCCAGCCCACCAGCGATTTTGTAGAAGCTGATTTTAATGAAAACATTGAGTCCGTTTGTGGGCCTGATGCGTTAACCACTGGAAACAGTGTTGCTTCATCTGTAGTCGCTGCGATAAACGCTTCTTTTACAGCAGAATAAGCCAGTTGATGGGTGACCAATTTTGCGGTTTGCGCTTCATTTAAATATTGCATGTTACCAGCCTTGAATTCGGTTCCAGATTTCGTATGTATCGCTCCGCGTATCAAACACATAGTAGTGCTGATGCATAGATGCTGTGGCGCAGGCATGATTAGGTAAGATATGTAATCGGCAGCCGACGGGGAAATCTTCAAGCTTAATGAGGTCATTACCTACTGTGCCAATGATGCCGTGTTCTTGATTAACAGAGATAACCTGCAGACCTTCAAGCAATGTACCATTGACTTCACAGACCAAGCCATATCCACAATCTTTGGGTTGACCCGCTGTACCACGATCAGCTGACAGTGCCATCCAGCCTGCATCAATGAACAACCAGCCCTTTTCTTTGTTATGGCCAATAACCGTTGTTACCACGCTAGCTGCAATATCGTTTAATTTACAAACCCCGATCCCAGCCATGACTAAATCGAAGAAACCATAAACGCCAGCTCTCACTTCGGTGATCCCGGTTAGGTCTTGATAGCTGTGAGCGGTAGGCGTTGAACCAATACTAACGATATCGCATGGAATTGCTGCGGCGCGAAGGTTATTGGCCGCTTTTAGCGTCATGTTAACTTCGTTGCTGGCAGCTTCTGCTAGAGACTTTTCATCGAAGCAAAGATAGGACTCCCCCGCATGAGCTAACACACCGTGAAAGCTTGCAGCTCCTTGATGGAGCAGGTTGGCGATTTCAATTAACGTAGGATCATCTGGGTGAATGCCACCTCTATGTCCATCACAGTCAACTTCGATTAATGCTGGAATGACACACGAATGCTGCTCACAATAGCGATTAACAAACTTCGCTTGTTCTATTGTGTCGAGTAGCACTCTTACCTCGGTCCCTCTAGCAATAAGGTGAGCGATCCTTGGTAATTTTGCCTCAGATATACCGACGGCATAAACAATATTGGTATAGCCCTCAGCTGCCAGTGCCTCAGCTTCCTTTACCGTTGATACAGTAATGGCTGAACTGTTTTGCGGCAATAAGTCATTAACCGCTTCAAGTGCTCTAACGGTTTTAAAGTGCGGCCGTAATTCAGCCCCCAAACCTTCAGTCTTATCGCGTAATCGCGCTAAGTTTTTAAGCACGACCTGTTTATCAACCAGCATGAATGGCGTATCGAGAGTCTGATACTTGATCAATAATTGTGGATTTAGAATTTCATTACGTAACATGCTAATTTTCCTAATCTATCAAATAATTCATTTGTGGATATGATGCACGTGAGCGCCATCAAACCAGCAAGTAGAACAAGAGTATCCAAGAAGTACGTTTTGTTTTACATTAATACTTATTAAGATATAGATTAGGTTCAAACCAAATGATCACCACTGAAGATCTCAGGTTCATTACAGCAATTGCTAGTCACAGAACGCTAGCAGATGCCGCGCGAGCCTTAAATATCACCCCACCTTCGGTGACCCTACGACTGCAACATATTGAAAAAAAACTGTCGATTAAACTTATTCAGCGGCCGTCTCGAATCGTGAGCCTTACCGAAGAAGGGCAACTTTTACTGGATAAAGGCCTGAAAATTCTACGCGGACTCGATGAGTTACAAGAGCAGCTCGATGAACTAAAGGAACATGTGTGCGGCAAGCTCAAGGTGTTAGCCCCACTAGGGTTTGGTAATGACTATATCGCCCCATTGCTTGGGGAGTATAAAGTTAAACACCCTCAATTAGATATCGAGCTTGAGTTGTCCGATAACCCGAATTGGTCGAGTCACCATAAATGGGACGTCATCATCTATATAGGTGCGCTCAATGATTCTTCATTAAAAATGATTACACTAGCAACTAATCAGAGGTTTATCTGCGCCGCTCCAACATACCTCCAGCAAATGGGCACACCGAAGGTCCCTCAAGAACTACTCAATCATAGGAGCATCGCTCTAAGGGAGAATAACGAAGATGTCACCTTGTGGCCCTTCACCAAACTTGCCGACGGCAAACATGATAATGCCAAAGTTGAAATGATTAGGATCACCCCAACACTTGCAAGCAACGAGGGGCGTGTCATTAAAGATTGGGCTATTGCAGGACTTGGCATCATTATGCGTTCTGAATGGGATGTGCAGCCGCAGATAAACAGCGGTGAACTGGTGCGCATATTGCCGGAATATTCATTACCCAACGCGAATATTGTTGCACTATTAAGTAGCCCAGAAAAGGAGCGTTCTGCACGCATATCAGGATTTATTCAACTATTAAAACAGAGGCTTAACCCGCCCCCCTGGAAGTAATCATCCCCGATGCTGGACTGAGTTCAAAGTTTGAATAACGTTTGTATAGAGCAGTGAAAGGCTGATTGACGATTAAAGTGAGCTTACGCTCGCACTGATTGAGTCATTGTCAGTGCTGATTGTGAGCATTAGTTGCATAGCAGAAAACAAAAAAGGAAGTCTAGATACTATCTAGGCTTCCTTTTTCAATCTTTGAATAATGTGTCAGTATTGTTTATTTGTACTTACGCATTACCAAGGTTGCGTTTGTACCACCAAAACCAAAGCTATTGCTCATCACGGTATTGAGCTCTTTCTTAGTCATTTCGGTCACAATTGGCATGCCTGCAGCTTTTTCATCGACATTATCGATGTTGATGCTTGGCGCGATGAAACTGCTTTCCATCATGATCAAGCTGTAAATCGCTTCGTGCGCACCTGCAGCGCCTAGTGCATGACCAGTCAGAGACTTAGTCGATGCGATGGCTGGCAAGTTATCACCAAAGGTTTCACGTAGTGCTTCAAGCTCACGCATATCACCCACTGGTGTTGATGTGCCATGAGTGTTGATGTAATCGATTGGCGTATCTACATCGGCAAGCGCCATCTGCATACAACGAACCGCACCTTCACCTGATGGCGCAACCATGTCATAGCCGTCTGATGACGCGCCATAACCGATGATTTCAGCGTAGATTTTAGCGCCACGAGCCAATGCGTGCTCTAGCTCTTCAACAACGACGATACCGCCGCCACCAGAGATAACAAAACCATCACGGTCTGCATCATAGGTACGAGATGCTTTCGTTGGCTCATCGTTATATTTAGTTGATAGTGCGCCCATAGCATCAAAACCCATGGTTAGCGTCCAATCGACTTCTTCAGCACCACCAGCAAACACCATATCTTGCTTACCCATTTGGATAAGTTCAGCCGCGTGGCCGATACAGTGTGCACTCGTTGCACAAGCAGAACTGATTGAGTAGTTCATGCCTTTAATCTTAAATGGCGTTGCCAAACATGCGCTGGCAGTGCTCGACATGATACGCGGCACAATATACGGGCCAACGCGCTTAACGCCTTTTTCACGTAACGTGTCTGCTGCTTGAACCTGGTTTGCTGAAGATGCGCCGCCCGTGCCTACGATAATACCGACACGTGGGTCTGAATACTGCTCTTCAACTAAACCAGCATCTTTAATCGCTTCTTGCATTGCGATGTGTGCATAGGCTGCTGCATTACCCATAAAGCGAAGTGCTTTACGGTCAATATGTTCTGATGGGTCAATCTTAATGTCGCCCCAAACATGACTACGCAGCTTCATTTCTTCAAACTGATCTGAGTGGGTAATACCACTACGACCCGCTTTTAATGATTCAGTGACTTCTTGCTTGTTGTTACCGATACTTGAGACAACGCCAAGTCCGGTGATCACGACTCTTTTCATTATTAACTTTCCATTTTGTACATCTAGTACCAATTTTGCTGCACCAATGGTATCGCTTTTCATCCATTTAAGTGGTCAGCTTTCCATAAAGAACACAAAAATAATGCTCATTATGAGACCTTACGTATAATCTTTGCCAAAATATGCCCATAAGAATGTACAATTTCAGCAAGTAAAACCGATTATAAAGCATATTTATGAGTGCTTAATTTAACATTAAAGACGTAACCATGACAGTAAGTAAAATTCTTCAGCAAATTATTGATAGTAAAAATACTCAGCAAATAGTGATTGCGCAGTTAGGTTTAGGCTCTCTAGTAAACCTTAAGCAGCTCATCATTGAGCAGTCTCAACTTATAACCAAGCGCAGAGTCACGCTGAAAATTTTTAGTCATATTGACTCAAACTTACACGCTTTTATCTCTAAACTCGGATTAGCAGAACAGCTTAGCTCAAACCCAACCCTGCGCGTAAGTTTAGTGGCTATAGAAGGCTGCCAGCGAATGATTGTCAATGATGGCAAGCTGTATATTGATTTTCACTTTGGAAGTTACACTCAACAATTACAACAGTTGCCGAGTGCCAGTACGGGGGTGATTGATGGCTGGTACATGGCAGGCAATGTAGCGCTAGAGCAATTGGATGTGGCACTTTTCTGGCAGATGGCAAAATTAACCCATAATGACAGCCTATTTTGCCTCGATAACTCATTTGCGCCAGCAGCTCAGCAGCAGATCCAAACCCTTGCAGAGCAAGTCGGTTTATATAGTGAGTTGCCACTAAGCTATGATGACATTACTTTTCAAGAACGCGCTGCGATGCGCTCACAGAGCCGACAATTACAAGCCCCCTATCCAGCCTGTTCAGCCGCTTTAATGACTCAAGAAAACGATAATGGTATCGCCATTATTGGCGGCGGCGTAGCCAGTGCAAGCTTGGCATTATCGCTTGCTGAGCGAGGCCAGCAAATTTCTCTGTTTTGTGAGGACTCGGCACTCGCTCAAGCCGCCTCTGGTAACAAGCAAGGTGCGCTATATCCCTTACTGACGCCAGATAACAACAACTTAAGCCAATATTTTCAGCAAGCTTACCTGTTTAGCTTACAGAGGCTGAAAACACTCGCCGCCAAAGAACACAAAATCGATTTTGACCTGTGCGGCGTGGTGCATACCGGTCATGATGAGCGAAGCCGTAAGCGTGTGGCTAAAATTATTGACAGTCATAATTGGGACGAGCAGATAGCAAAGAGCATTACCGCTGAGCAAGCATCTGCAATCGCAGGCGTAAAGATTGATGATGGCGGGATCTTCTACCCACAAGGTGGCTGGGTGTCGCCGCAAGATTTTACTCAAGCCGCCTTTAACCAAGCGCAAAAGATTGCCAATGCGTCACTGCAGCTTAACACCCAGATCACCGACATTCATTTTAAAGACGAGGCTTGGTACCTTAGAAGCGACAAACACCTCTTTGGCCCATTTAGCGCGCTAGTCATTGCAAATGGCAAATCGCTGACACGGTTTCCTCAAACCCAACATTTACAAGCAACTGGCTTTAGGGGACAGGTGAGCCACGCGCCCTCTCGCACTAAGCTGTCAAAGCTCAGCGCAGTACTTTGCGCCCACGGCTATATGACACCAAGTAACAATTCTTTGCATTGCTTAGGCGCCAGTTACGTTAAAAATGCGCAGCATTTAAGTTATTGTCCGACTGAACAGATTGAAAACTTACAAAAAATCCAGCATAGCTATATCGGCCAAGATTGGGTTGATGATATAGATATATCAGCCCATAGCGCCCGTGTTGGTGTCCGTATGGTGACTCGAGATCATGCCCCTATGATGGGACCTGTTCCAGATTTAGATGCTATCTTAGCGCTATATCAACAGCATCAACTTTCGCCAGAAAGCCGCAAGTTTTGGCAAACTCATCCAGCGCCAATTCATAAAAACCTATATGTTCTCGGTGGCCTAGGCTCACGCGGGTTAAGTTCAGGCCCCTTAGCTGCCGAGGCACTAGCGGCACAAATTTGTAATGAGCCGATGCCGCTTAGTTTGGATTTTGTGTCACTGTTAAATCCAAATCGCATGTGGATGAGAAAACTACTTAAGGGTAAAGCATTAGACATCGGCGGTGATAGTTAACACTAAGCCACTAAGAGCAGTAGTTTGACCCATAGTCCATAGTGATTTCACAATGCTTGATTTCTTCAGATGTGATCATCAAAGTATCAACCTAAAGCTGGTAACTAAAGCAGATAACTAGAGCTGGTAACTAAAAGCTGACGGCATAAATGCCGGCCTACAAATAAAGCATCTAAGCGGCTACCTAAAGGTAATGGCTTAGATGCTTCCACTATGCCGAAAAGTCGGATTATTCAGCACCCGCTTCGAATAAGGCATTCTTAAAATCATTCACCCAACGGCGGTAAACGGTTTTGACATCCCCCCAGTTAAACACTTTCGTATTTTGACTCCACTGATTAAACCCCTCACCTCTATCAGCAGCCTTAGCAAGCACCTCACCGGTTTCACCATCTTTAATCACTGCCAATAACATCATAGAGCCTGAGTTTTCAGTATAGGTTCTTCCCATTGAATTAAAGCTTCGGCGACTTGACTCTATGGGTGCACTCAAACGAATATCGGTTACAGCGGCTTGGATCACTAAGGTGTTTGGACCTTTAATATTTACCAGCTCAAATGGTTGCTCATTATTAAAGACTTCTTTAACCGTGATCTGAAATTGCTCTGACATTTTATCGAGCGCCTCTAGCGGCAGCTCATAGGTCGCATTTAAGCCCTCGGCTCTTTTATCAATTCTTGGTGGCTTGTAATCAGCAGGATGATCATTGGTGACTTGAACGGGTTCAAAATAAAGTTTGGTATATTTACCCCAATTAACATCTGGTCGAACATAAGAGAGAGCCAACCTTGAATGATCGACTCTTACAAGTCCCTCTTTAGTCCTTTCTGCATCTGAGCCCTGTTGAAGCGTTGCGGGCTCTGAGCTACAGGCTACTCCCCCGAGCAAACACACAAAAAGAGTCGCGTTTAAAATTAGGTTTCGCTTGGTTAGTATTTTCTTTGTAGCCATTTTACATTCATCCCTTAATGTTATCCCCATTTGATTAAGCAGCTATTGTGCCTATCAGTATAAAAGCGATTTGCTCGCTCATAGAACATGGTTAAAAACCTTAAAGGAGTCAATAAATCAAGCAAGACATTTACCTATTTCGTCCCAATGAAAAAGGCATTGCATGTAATACCAATCAGTATAAAGATTTGGTCGCTCAGCGAGAGTATAGCGGCACTGAGACAAGGTCATTAAATGCTCCTTGATAACTGCTCCTGCGTTACTCTACCTCCTATATCCATATAGTCGTGCATTAATGACATTCACCACATCTGACCTTCAGGGATGGAGGAAATCTCTTGTGTATGTCGGGAACATATAAGACCATGTGGTTTGCAACGAGTGAAGCGCATAGTTGAACTAGGTTAAGCTCCCTCTTGTTCCATAAGAGTCACAGTATCAGAGCCGCTAAAACTCACCATTCTGGTGCGTTTTTGGCTGCCTACTTCTGCGTTGAACAACTTCACAAGGGAACAACCATTCTTTCAGTTATTCGCCTTGAATTAGTTTGCCAAAAACGTTCTGAGTAGATCAACGTCTTATACTGATTGGTATAAGTTGCCAGAGGCTAAAAACAATAAAGCCACTATAAAAGTGGCTTCAAAGTATAAAAGAGCAACAAAAGTTAACGTTTTACCCTAACTCGATTGTTAGTATCGCGGCTACTTCTGATCAGCTCATCACTGGCAATTGATGAAGACTTTGACAAGCGGTCATAAAGCAGAACGTTTACTGATGCCGCTAAATTCATGCAACCTACCGTCGGTACGTAAACCACAGCATCAGCGTTGTTGATGACTTGCTGACTAATGGTGCCATCTTCAGGGCCAAAAATGTAAATCGCTTTCTCTGGATGCTCAAACTCAGGTAATGGAATAGCACCTTCGACCAGATCGACACACACCACTTTTACATCGGATTCAATTGCATCCAGTAAGGATTCAACTTTGCTCAGTGGAATTGAGCTGCTTGCACGCTTAGTGTCGGTATTGTATTGAGCACTACCATTACTGGCTGCTAGCTCATAGCGCTTACCAGTATAAAAAACCGCATCGGCACTGTAACACCCAACCGCACGCATAATGCCACCGACATTGGTCGGGCTTTTGGGGTTCACAAGGCCAATTGCAACGAAACTAATCTTACTCATAAAAGCGTAAACTCTATCACTCTAAATATTCACCGTGTAAAACCCAAGGCTAAAGGGTTATGCTGCCAACTTTGCACTCAGCTGAGTCCAAGCATCGCTCACTAATGCATAATCATTGTCATCTAGCTCTTCTCTTGCCAGAGCCAGACAGTCAGACATTTTCACTTCAAGTACGTCCATTCCCTGCTCACTCTCTGCTTCTAGCTGAGACAACACAACAGCAAAATGACCTTGTAAATAGCCACTTGCAAATAACGCATCATCATCACCTTCGGCAACAATGCTTTCAATCCAGTCTTGTAATGTTTGCTCGTACTTCTCGATCATCGAGGGCTCCACATTTTTTATTGTAGACTAGCTGTCGACACTTTCGGCATCTAGTCAAAACGTTCATTTAAAATTTACAGCAGTCGCTGCACATCAGTTGCCAAATATCATTTAATCGATGCGATAACGGCCAAACTGATGGGTATTGTTTATTCAGCTAAATCAGGGTTTGCGACCTGATACATCACGTAATCGTGATAACCAGTAATCACTTTATAATACCCCGTAAGCGCTTTATCTAATTCAGGGTCGCCACTATCCACAATTAATGGCCTGCCTTCAAGTGCTTTTAGCTTAGTTTTTGTCGCTAGGATAATAATATTGTCTTTTCCTACACGCCGGATAAGCTCTGGGCTGAGTTGCTGATTCCCCCGCCCCAAGATATGCCCTTGGCCACCAATGAGTGTAATAAAGAGTTTAATCGCTTTATTTTCAGTGAGCAGTAGAAGCTCTGAGGCAGACTGATCGCTAGCAACTACGTCCTGCTGTTGAATAACATCGACCCCTAGCAGAGTGTTATCAAGCCCTAACTCGCTCATTACTGCGGCAACTGTGCTACCCGAGCCCATGATGCAAAGATTATCTTCCATCTGCTCAATCGCTTCGGCTGCAATGTCGGCAAGCACCAGCTCATCGGTCTCTTTGCCGCCCATTTTAACCGCTTGCACATACCTAGGTTCTGCCGGCACTAGCATTTCGCCATATCGGCGCGCACGCACCACGCCCGTTCTAAACGCGGCTTCATCGATATCCATAACATCGGCGCTCATCAAGCTGACTAAGTCTCCCTCTAGTAACATTTTCACGACAATGCCTGACGCATGTGGAGTTATGCCGTATACGCCTGAATGGATTTTAACACCTGCGGGTACACCTAGAACGGGAATGTTGTCGTCGGCAATGGCGTACACATCTCGCGCCGTACCATCACCACCGGCAAAGAGCAGTAAGTCTAAGTTTTCAGCTAACAACTCACTGACTACTCTTTGTGTATCTTGAGCCTGTGTCTCGCTCGGCGCTTGGTAAACCACCCGTGTAGTAAAACCCATCTCTTTTGCAAGCTTCTCTCCCATATCGCCTGAAGCGGTTATGACCTCAATACGTGCTTTATAGGGTTCGATAACAGCTAGGGCTTGCTGCATTCTCAGGTGAGCCTTAGGTACCGCGCCTTTAGCTATCGCCTCTGAAGCCACACCATCACTCCCTTTTAGGGCAACACTGCCGCCAAGGCCTGCAAGTGGATTAATAATTAACCCGAGACGAAACTTCCTCACTATTGATACTCCATTTTTAATGCTGACTCTAAACGGCCAATACGAACAGCTTGTGTTGGCTGTAAACACGACGGTAATTTTTACTGTAAACCTAGGCAGAAACCGGTCAAAACTAGCTTACTAGGCTATTTTCCCCTGCGTTTTAGGAATGAACAACACCGCCAACATAGACAAAAATGCACAGCCCGCCGCAAAGACCCAAGCCGACACGGCCCCAGAGCCATCTCCCCAGATAATGCCACATAGCCAAGTACCTAATGCACCGCCCACGCCAAAACTTAAGCTGGCATATAGCGCTTGGCCTTGGCTTCGACGGCTAATATCAAAATGTTTATGCACAAACTGAATAGATGCGGCATGAGTTAAGCCAAAGGTGAAAGCATGCAATAGCTGACTGATACTAAGATATAGGATATTTTCAACGCCGTACGCCAGCAACAGCCAACGCACTGCCGTCAGACCAATACTGACCACCAGCAGCGTTTTAACCCCAAAGCGGCCTAATAACCTTGGGGCGTACATGAACATGACGATCTCAGCCATCACCCCAAGGGCGACGAAGATCCCTGCAGCAGATTCTGAATATCCCGCCTGTTTCAGATAAAGCACAAAAAAGCCATAAAATGGCCCTGCACTCATCTGTAGCAACATGGCTGAAACTAAGAACCAGATTAAGGCTTTATCAAACACCAGAGGCCTACGGATTTGATTTTTTTCTACAACGGCTCGATTAGACGGTAATGGCAGAGCACTAATTAGCATGCCGATAAATAATGTCATACCAATATAGGGTAAAATCTGTGGTCCCCAGTGTCCAATAGCAAAACCACCACTGACCACCAGCACGATATAGCCAACACTGCCCCAACTTCTAATCGCACCGTATCGATTCGCGTCATCACCTAACGTTTCAAGAGTGATAACCTCAAGCTGCGCTAATATCGCGTTCCAAAAAAAAGTATACACGGCTAAGCTAATGGCTAAATAAGCTAAACCGCCATCATAGAAAAAGGTGAGATAACTTAATGCTGCAGCGCCGGCACCGATTTTAATTAGCTCGGAGCGCATCCCGGTTTTATCGGCAACAATGGCCCATAAGTTCGGCGCGATGATCCGCGTGCCCATTAAAATTGCGAGTAAGAAGCCTATTTCTTGAGCGTCAAAACCTCGACTATCAAAAAAAACGCCAAGATAAGGCACCATGATGCCAAGAATAGAAAAGAAAAAGAAATAACATGCACAGAGCCAGCGTAATTGCTGCTCTGTGCTCTTAGGTTGAAACATTAACGCATTCCGATAATAGGTGTACTGCTATTCACATCCATATTTTGCGCGCGGTGACGTAAGAGGTGATCCATCAATACGATTGCTAACATGGCTTCTGCAATCGGTACCGCTCGAATACCGACACAAGGGTCGTGACGACCTTTAGTCACTACTTCAGCAGTTTCACCTTGAGCTGTCATACTTTCACCAGGCACGCTGATACTTGAAGTGGGTTTCATCGCAATATGGGCAACGATTGGCTGGCCTGATGAAATGCCGCCTAAAATACCGCCAGCATGGTTTGATGCAAAGCCTTCAGGTGACATTAAGTCTCGGTGCTCTGAGCCTTTTTGATTAACCACTTCAAAGCCATCGCCAATTTCAACGCCTTTTACCGCGTTGATCCCCATTAGGGCATGAGCGATATCGGCATCAAGTCGGTCAAAAACTGGCTCGCCAAGTCCTACAGGTACGCCCATGGCAACCACTGACACTTTAGCGCCAATCGAATCACCACTCTTTTTAAGATCGCGCATATACTCATCTAATGAATCTAACTTTGATGCATCAGGGAAGAAAAAAGCATTTTGCTCTATCTGTGCAAAATCGACAGTCTCAGCGGAGATTGGACCTAGCTGTGACAGATATGCATGAATTTCAACGCCGTGAACTTGCTTCAAATACTTTTTAGCTACGGCACCTGCTGCAACGCGCATTGCGGTTTCACGGGCAGATGAACGCCCACCACCACGATAATCGCGTTGACCATACTTTTGTTGATAGGTGTAATCTGCATGTCCTGGACGGAACAAATCTTTAATATTTGAGTAATCTTTGCTGCGCTGGTCGGTGTTTTCAATCAACAAGCCAATTGAGGTGCCTGTTGTTTGCCCCTCAAATACGCCTGAAAGAATGCGTACTTCATCAGGCTCGCGACGAGCGGTGGTATAGCGTGATGTGCCTGGGCGGCGTCTATCTAAGTCGTGCTGCATATCAGCTTCTGTCAGCTCAACCCCTGGAGGGCAGCCGTCGATAATGCAACCAATAGCGACACCGTGGCTTTCACCGAATGTTGTTACTACGAAGTTTTGACCAATACTGTTTCCCGACATTCGCTTTATCGCCCTCTATCTCGTTATTCTAATTATCATTTACCCGCGCTGTGTCGGTAAATTTCCTATTCAATACCAATCTAGGTGTAGGAGTACAAATTGGTATTAAAGCCGCAGGCAAGCCTACGGCTAGAGTCTATTATTCACTATCTTTGTAGATAACGAAAAGTGATTCATTTTCAACTAGCTGGTCGCGCGTTAAGATAAACACACCGTCGCCACCATTTTCGAAGTTAACCCAAGTAAACGGCACATCTGGGAACTGCTCGTTCAAATGCACCATTGAGTTACCCACTTCAACCACTAGCAGGCCATCTTCGGTGAGATAGTCAGCAGCATTGGCAAGAATACGCTTAGTCAGATCTAAGCCATCACGACCTGATGCCAAACCAATTTCTGGTTCATGATGATATTCATCAGGCATATCACCGATATCTTCAGCATCTACATAAGGCGGGTTCGACACAATTAAATCGTAGTGAGGGCCTTTTGGAATAGCAGAGAATAGATCTGATTCCATTGGGAATACTCTGTCCATCACCTCAAGCGTCTCAATATTGATTTGCGCAACTTCTAGCGCATCAACACTGATGTCTAATGCGTCGACTTCAGCATCTTCAAACTCATAAGCGCAAGCAATAGCAATACAACCACTGCCGGTACAAAGGTCAAGTACACGGTTAACTGGCTTGTTGTATAACCAAGGACTAAAGCGATTTGCGATTAGCTCTGCAATCGGCGAGCGAGGAACAAGTACACGCTCATCCACATAAAACTCTAACCCAGCAAACTTTGCTTTATTAGTTAAGTATGGAACGGGCAGACGCTCTCTTACGCGGCGAATGATAAGCTCAACGATTTTATGCTTTTCACTGCTGGTTAAGTTTGAGTGAAATACTTGCTGACCAATTTCTTCCGGCAAATGCAACGCATGGAATACTAACGCGATGGCTTCATCCCACGCGTTGTCAGTACCATGCCCATAGTAAATGTTTGCATCATTAAAACGACTGACCCCCCAACGTAGCATATCGCCAATAGTGCGTAATTCTGTTACCGCTTCATCAACAAAAATCTTATCCAAAATTCACTCCAACTTTTTAATTCCGATTCATTGTAACTGAACTCTATTCATATGGCATCGGATTCAATAAAATAGAGAGATGAATAAAAGCAAAGATAATGATGATTTGGCTCTTTTTGCTGAGCTTACAAAAGGCATGAAACCTTTTCAGCAAAATAAGCGCCATTTCACTACGGCTCCTAAAGACCGAAAAATAATTGAAGAGAAAGAACAGCAGCTACATGCAGATAGCTATTTCTCTGACACCTATCAGCCCCTTTTGCCGGTAAACGGCCCGATGAAGTGGGCCAGAGATGATGTGGACAGCTATGAGGTCAAACGCCTACGCCGTGGTGACTACATGCCCGATCTACTATTAGATCTGCACGGTATGCGCCAAACCGAGGCCAAACTAGAGCTTGCCGCATTAATCCAGGCCTGCATCAAACAGCAGAGCCATTGCTGCTGCATTATGCATGGCCATGGCACCGGTATTTTGAAACAAAATATCCCAATGTGGCTTGCACAACATCCCCATGTAAAAGCCTTTCATCAAGCGACCAAAGAATGGGGCGGCGATGCGGCCTTGTTGATTCTTATCGACATTGGTGACCAACCCTATCGCCGCTAATACATAAGTGGATAAAAATCAGCCAATAAAAAAGTTAGTCTTCTCTATATTAGAATGACTCACTTTTTTATAGTGCTAACCCCGTTCAGTTCGCGTTAGCTAATTGAGTGCGGCGCGTGCTGCCAAACCAAGGTATTTCGGTTATTTTGTCTTTCAATCAAGGTAACTCCCGAAGTGGCAAACAACGGCGGCTCGATACCTGGAACCAATTCACTCACCAAATAACCTAATAGCGGCATGTGAGCTAACACTAACACATTTTCTGCCTTATATTGCTCAGCGTAGGCAAGTACGAGATGAGCGACTTGCTCAGGATCTCCCGAAGGCACTAATTCATCTAAGGTTATCCATTTAGAAGGCTCTGGAAAGTGTTTGCTGACCTCTTGCCAGCTTTGCTGCGCCCTTAAATAAGGGCTCACTAGCACTAAATCAAATTGCTTGATAGTGAGTCCTAACCAATTACTCATCAGTTGGGTGTGGTGACGTCCGTTATCAGTGAGTGTGCGTTCTCTATCAGAATGAGCGCTATAACCCGCTTCTCCGTGACGCATTAAAAATAGCTGCATGCTGCTGGCTACTCCCGATTCTTTATTGTTATGCTTTAATTGTAGTCCGAATCCATGCGCCAACATACCGTTATTTAGTTATTAATTAGTCGAATAGATATCTAGCAACTAAAATGTTTTTTAAAAGGCTAAGCGCTTTAGCTGAACGAGAGTGACAATTTTTAGCCAAAAATCAGTTTATTTTTAAGTTTACAGCCGTTGTGTTTGAAGATACGCCAAAATGATGGCAAGTTAACTCAATAAATTGAATTAACAATATTTTACTCAAACAGTTACTACTCAAAGCGTTACGTTTATTGGTTTTGCCTAAATGTTGGCACGGAAGCGGCTTAGTCACCCACTTGCCTCTTCCAGATACTGGAGTCATACCTTGCCCAAAGCTAAACAGATAACAACCAGCCCAAATGATCACAGACACTATCGCCATTTAACACTTAAAAATGGTTTATCTGTACTCCTGGTTGAAGATCAAAAAGCCACTCAAGCAGCGGCATCGATGGCAGTGGCGGTTGGTCACTTTGACGATCCTATCGCACGTCCTGGTATGGCACACTTTCTTGAGCACATGCTGTTTTTAGGTACCGAGAAATATCCTGATTCTGGGGAGTATTCTGCATTTATCAATCATCACGGCGGAACCAATAACGCCTGGACAGGTACAGAACACACTAACTTTTTTTACAGTATTCACGCTGACCAGTTTGAAAATTCACTCGATAGATTTAGCCAATTCTTTATCGCGCCACTGTTTAATATCGATTTAGTAGATCGAGAACGGCATGCCATTGAATCTGAATTTAGTATGAAGCTAAAAGATGATATTCGCAGAGTATACCAAGTACAAAAAGAGACGGTGAACCCAGCGCACCCTTTTTCAAAGTTTTCAGTAGGCAACCTCAAGACACTAGCAGGAGAAGAGAGTCTGTTAAGGCAGGAACTACTTGATTTTTATCAAGCCAAATACTGTGCCAGCGTGATGACCCTGTGTCTAGTTGCGCCAAAATCATTGGATGAACTTGAGTCACTCGCTATACAATACTTTAATGAGATTAGTGATCACGCTCCTGTCGAAAACTACCCAGATGTATCGATTTATCTACCAGAGCAACTGCAAGCTCAAATCAACATTTTGCCTCTTAAAGAACAAAAGCGTGTCGCAATTACTTTTGCCCTCCCCGCTCTAGAACCGTTTTACCAACACAAGCCGCTGACTTTTATCAGCCATTTATTAGGCTATGAAGGTAAAGGAAGCTTATTGTCCTATTTAAAAGAACGAGGACTTGCCAATAACCTGTCCGCCGGTGGCGGCGTTAACGGTTACAACTTTAAAGACTTCAATATCAGCATTCAGCTTACAGACCGCGGTCTTGCAGATTTACATACTGTTATTGAATCAACATTTGAATATATCGAGTTAATCCGTACTGAAGGTTTACAAGCATGGCGCTACGATGAAAGGGCTGCCTTACTAAGAGTTGCATTTCAATATCAGGAACAAGTTGACTCTCTCGATTTAGCCAGCCACTTGAGTATCAATATGCATCATTATGATGTTGAGGATATTATTTACGGTGATTACCGTATGGACGGCCTCAGAATAGCGGAAACTGAACAGCTTTTGGCACTTATGGTACCGTCTAACATGCGACTACAGTTAATTGCTGCAGAGCTAGATACCAATACAAATGCCGCTTGGTATCATTCCCCTTATCAGATAAAAGCAATTCCAAGCAAAGATATTAGCCGTTGGTCAAAGCCAGTTATCCGTGACGAGCTTTGTTTACCGCCTAAAAACCCTTTTATCAATAAAGAGTGTGTTGCTCGACCCGATAAGAGTCAATCGGCAGTACCCACAGTAGTTGCACAAAAAGCGGGTTATCGTATATGGCACCGTAAAGACGATGAATTCAATGTACCTAAGGGTCATTTGTATCTGTCACTTGACTCGGCTCAAGCTGCTGCATCTCCAAGGCATGCCGCATTGACCCGACTATACGTTGAAATGTTACTCGACTATTTAACAGAATATACCTATCAAGCAGAAGTGGCGGGTCTCAGTTATAATATCTATCCTCATCAAGGAGGGATCACCCTGCATCTAACTGGTTTCACAGGCAAACAAGAAGCCCTGCTTGAGCTGGTTATCGCAAAAGCCAGAGAACGTAACTTCACCCAAAGCCGTTTTGATCTAATTAAACGTCAAATTTTACGTGCTTGGTATAATCAGTCTCAAGCCAAGCCAATCTCACAGCTCTTTACCAGCCTAACGGTAACCCTACAAAAGCGCAGTTTTGAGCCTTCAAGAATGGCTGAGATCCTCGAAGAAATCACCCTCGATGATCTACATGATCATGTTAAAAGCTTCTACGAGAAAATTCATTTAGAGGGACTCGTTTATGGTGATTGGCTAAAGAGTGAAGCCAAAGTGTTAGGCGAGCGATTAGAAAGAATCTTGTCGCTAGTAACAACCCCGAGTAAAGAGTCATCTCGTGAGCTTATCGACCTGTCAAACAAAGGCAGTCTGTTACGTGAGATCCCTGTTTCTCATCCAGACAGTAGCATTATTGTGTACTACCAGTCCGATGTTGCGACGCCTGAAACCATGGCACTGTTTAGCCTGCTAAACCACACCATGTCGTCGACCTTCTTTCATGAGTTGCGAACCCAGCGTCAACTAGGCTATATGGTCGGTACAGGCTATCTCCCTTTGAATCGCTACCCCGGTATTATTTTCTATATTCAATCTCCCACCTCTGGACCTAAGCTATTGCTAGAAGCAATAGATGAGTTTATTGCCGACTTTGCTTATGCCGTTTTGCAAATAACCAATGAGCAGTGGGAATCAACTAAACTCGGTCTCATCAATCAAGTGCTAGTAAAAGACTCGAGCCTTAAAGTTCGTAGTCAACGTTATTGGTCGAGTATCGGCAATAAAGACTACAAATTTAATCAAAGAGAGTGTGTTTCAGAGCAAATAAAACAGCTCACTCGTGCTGATTTGATCAAGTTTATTATGCAGAAGATGCGTACAAAACACTGCGATCGCTTAGTCTTGTTTAGTACTGGTGACTCACATTTAGAGCAGCCACCTTTAGAATCAGACAAAATGATCACTGATCTGCGAGCATTTAAGCAAGGTGCACAGCAATTTGATTATTAGAACATTTACTTAATAAAAATATTTAATAAATATGCAATTATGTCCAAGCACACCTTTTAGCTTAAACACCATAAAATTCAACTTAACGCAGGCCTTTCATCTAAAAAGTGACACCTAAGTAAGGTATTACTCTACCAAGGCAACGATATAAAGTTTAACTTACATATGGATATGAGAGGTAAGAATGATTATCAGCTACATTTACCACCCAAGGTTTTGACAATGCAGTCACTTTCTGAAAAAGTGGGGATAACAAACAGTTGCCTGTCAAAACTGGCTAATAATCAAACAAAAAATATGCCTAAAACTCTATTAAAAATAGCGACTTTCCTCCTCTTTACCATTTTTATGGCGAATTCCGCTGTCGCGTTAACGCTTAACTCCATTTCTTTAGGTGTCCCGGACGGTTTATCCCAAAGCAATGTCACATCCATTGTTGAAGATGCTGATGGCTACATCTGGATTGGAACCGTTAATGGCCTTAACCGATATGACGGTAAAGAGTTCCGCCATTATTTCCCCTCGCCTGAGAACGAGTTACCTAGCGCATTTATTCGCAGCCTGTTTATCAGTGAGCAAGGTGTGATGTATATAGGTACAGATAAAGGCCTCGCTGTTTATGATCGAGATAAGGATCGAATTGCTTCCTCTTCTGCATATGGCTTAAACCTTGATGAACCTATCTGGTCAATATTTAAAAACAAAGATAAACTTTATCTAGGAACTGAAAACTCACTTTATATAGTTAATGAAATGTACGACAACAAGTTGCATTTAAATATAGAAGACGCTTACACGGGTGACTATTCAGGAATAAAAGAAATTGCATTCATAGAAAAAAGCATATTTATTCGAAATTATTCTGGCAGTGTTATAAACATAACAAATAGTGAAGAAGTTGTATTCAATAACGTGCATTCCATGTTAACTAAACAAAGTGGTCTATCATTTTTTACAAGCAAAGGTGTGTATCACTACGAAAACGGTATTTCAAACAAAGTTAATAACACCACTTACACAAGCGTCACCTCCTTAAAAGAGGGATTCTTAGCTTTGTCTGACAACCGTATTTATGACGTTACGGATATACAAAACACGAAGTTTATTGGCACACTCAATACCCCAATTCAAAATATTGAGTACGCAAAATTAACAAGAGGAAAAGATAGAACCTTCATATCAAATCAAGATAATGGCTTTTTAATTGTTGACGATAAAAGAAACTTAGTTCAAACAAAGAAAGTGATGGGTGGAAATGTATGGTCGATTTCAGAGTCAAATACTTCAGATGTTCTAGTTACAACTGATGATCCATTTATACGAATATATGATTCTAATCTAACACTGAAGGAGCAGTATAACTCTAACATTAAAGGTCCTAAGTCAGCATCGGTACTAAATGGAAAAATATACGTAGCAAGTACTAATGGTTTTGAAGTTATTGATATCATTTCAGGTAAAATCAAAAAAATTCTTAACGGAACATTCTTTGTAACTAAGGTTCTCAAAGACAAACAAAGTATTATTATTGGGTCTAGCATTGGTGAGTTAGTAACTTATAATACTGAAACAAATGAAGTGTCAACACTCACCGTCGACTCAAGCAATCCAATATTTGATATAAAAGAGTATAATAACAATTTATATGTAGCTACCCAAGGTGGGCTATTCAAAGTATTCGACGGTAGTGTAAAATCATTATACACTGAACAACTAGTTATTAGCATTGATGTATTTAATGATGAATTACTTTTTGGCACAGGGAAAGGCCTTAATTCTTACAGCTTTAAATCAAAAACAATCAAATCTATACACTCAAATAACAAACCAATATTCTCAATATCACATAGCAAAAGTTATATTGTTGCATCCTCATTAAACGAGCTAATTACTATCAACCGACACAATGGAAAAGTGGCAATAATAAATAGTGATTTTGGGGTCCAAGATGAATACAATGCTCATTCTATATTGAAAGCAGATAAAAACATTTTAATAGGTGGGATATCTGGCTTAAGTATAATTTCAATTGAAAAAATCAATAACTACTTAATGACAAGTGAAGCACCAAGAGCCATACTTGAAAATCTGTTAATATTTAATATCCGCGAAGGTACAAATGGTAAGATTTTAGACAAGCAACTATCTAAAACCGATGTCATAAAACTTAAATACTCTGACTATCCGTTTACAATTACTTTCAGCAGCCCAAGCAGTAATTTTAAAAACATTAATTATGCCTATAAAATGCAAGGCCTTTCTGATACCTATATTCACTCAAAAGGAACAAATTCTGCTACCTACACAAATCTATCTCCAGGAGATTATCAGTTTTCTATCTATGCTATCGATCCCGTTACCGGAAAGCATGGGGATACCCGTAAATTAGAAATTGAAATCACACCTCCCTGGTGGCTCTCAACGGCGGCAAAAATTGTGTATTTTATCTGCGGATTATTAATATCAATCTTAATTATCAAAACAATTTTGCGTCGCCGAGAAATTCAAAAGCAGATAGCTAAGAGCGAAGAACGATTAAAGCTTTCTTTATGGGGTAGTGGCGATGAGATGTGGGACTGGGACATTGAAACTGGCCAGATTTATCGCTCAAATATTTGGGGATCATTGGAATTCCCACAAGATGGTCAACGCTCTGGCAGTGAGGGAGAAGAGAGTAACATTCATCCAATGGATCAAGAGCGCGTTCGTGAAGCATTAAACAAACATTTTTACGGCGAGACAGATCATTTTGAAGCCGCCTATCGTGTTAAAGGTAAGAATAATGAATGGGTTTGGATTTTAGACAGAGCAAAAATCGTAGAGCGTGATGAAGATGATAATGCCCTACGCATGACGGGTACAATTAAAAATATCAGTAACTTTAAGCAGGCTGAAGAACAATTAAGGCTATTTGAGCGAGCAATTCAAAATATTTCCGAAGGTATGTTCATACTGGATCGAGACTTCAAATTTGTAGAAGTTAATGAAGCATGCTGTGATTTGGTGATGCAAAGTAAAAACGATTTTATTGGTAGCCTATTTAATTTCGATCTTTACCCAGACAGTTACTCGGAACAGATCCGCACCATTTTGAAACAGCAGGGGCGCTGGAATAACGAAGTCGAATCAACTCGTGGCAACGGTACTAGCTTTTTAATGGAGCTCTCTATCGATGCTATATATGATGAACAAGGGGAACTGTCTCACTACGTAGGGGTATTTTCTGATGTCAGTCGTCGAAAACAGCAAGAAGAGGAGCTGAGAAAGCTCACCAATAATGACCTGTTAACTAATCTCCCTAACCGTTCCAACTTAATGGTGACCCTAGGTAACTTAGTAAAAAGAGACTCTCACCATACGTTAATGGTACTCGATTTAGATAATTTTAAGAAAATTAATGATTCTTTAGGTCACCAGGTCGGTGATGAATTACTTATTCAAGTGTCAGAGCGAATTCAAGTCGCCGTCCCTAGCCATACTAGTATATATCGCCTTGGCGGAGATGAGTTTGCCATCCTAGTTGATAAAAACCCCGATATTGGTACCAGCGCAATCATAGCTAAAAATGTCATTCATGCTTTCGAAGCACCTTTTGATTTAAGTAAAGAAAGAGTCGTCGTGGGTTTAAGTATCGGCATTGTGCTGTACCCTGAAGATGATCAAAATGAACAAGCATTGTTAAGAAAAGCAGACATTGCCATGTATCATGCAAAATCTGCTGGTGGTAACCGATATCAGTTCTACTCAGAGTCGCTTAATAAGAATGCAATCAGACAGCTTGAAGTTGAGAACCTCATTAGAGAGGGGCTCAAAGATGATCTATTTGAAGTCTACTATCAACCAAAGGTCGACCTTAAAACTGGCCATATGGCGGGCATGGAAGCATTAGTTCGCTTAAATCACCCAGAACACGGCCTCATTCCACCTAATAAGTTTATTCCACTTGCTGAAGAGAATGGCCTAATTGTCGAAATTGGTGATCTTGTGTTGAAAAAGGCTTGCTTTGCTGCGCAAAAATGGCGTTCACAAGGTTTATTTAACGGTCGAGTCGCCGTCAATTTATCGTCAAAACAGTTCGCATTACCTGATTTACAACAACGAATTGAGTCAATTTTACGTCTAACTCAATTACCAGCCGCTAATCTTGAACTGGAAATAACAGAAGGCACCGTTATTAAAGAGCCTGAAAAAGCCATTAAAGTTATGCAGCAATTATCTAAAATGGGGGTCAGTCTAGCCCTCGATGACTTTGGTACGGGTTACTCTTCCCTCTCTTATTTAAAACGATTCCCTATCCACACGCTAAAGATAGATAAGGCCTTTGTGGATGATATTGATAAATCTGACCGTGATTTAAAAATGGTTGATTCAATTATCACTATCGCCCATAACATGGGGCTTTCAGTCGTTGGCGAAGGAGTCGAAGATGCTTCTCAGCTCAGTATATTACGCGCGTTAAAGTGTGAAGAGATCCAGGGGTATATTTTCAGTAAAGCGGTTACAGAACCTGAATTTACTCAGCTACTGCTCAACGACACCACCGAGCACCCCATCTCACAATTTAATGCAAAGAGAGGCTAACAAAGCAAGCTAAAAGAAAACAAAAACAACACGCAAAAAAACATTGGCACAACAACTGCAACAACCTTCTCATAAGTCAAAAAATATTACTTTATATTTAAAACTCTACGAGAAGGTACACAATGAAAACAATTATTAAAGGTTTAGTTACTTCAGTTGCAGTTACATGTGCCCTACCAGCTTTTGCTTCTATGAATACTCAGCAGTCTCAACTAAGTCATGATGATCTAATTGCTCATAAACAAGTATTAGAATTAACTGGCATCCCACACATAAAATATAAATCGATACAAACTGCTGGTATTCCACATATCAAGTATGAGCCATTGCAAACTGCAGGTATTCCACATATCAAGTATGAACCACTGCAAACTGCCGGTATTCCACATATCAAGTATAAGCTACTGCAAACTGCCGGCATTCCACATATCAAGTATGAGCCACTGCAAACTGCCGGTATTCCACATATCAAGTATGAGCCTCTGCAAACTGCCGGTATTCCGCATATCAAGTATAAGCCACTGCAAACTGCCGGTATTCCACATATCAAGTATGAGCCACTGCAAACTGCCGGTATTCCACATATCAAGTAT
>NZ_JBRILT010000024.1:0-67606 GCF_052977065.1 Shewanella sp. 125m-1 | reverse complement strand
GAAGCTAAACCAGAAGCTAAACCAGAAGCTAAACCAGAAGCTAAACCAGAAGCTAAACCAGAAGCTAAACCAGAAGCGACAGCAGACCTATCATGGGCAAACCCGAAATTGGCTAAGGCTGCCAGCGACCTTGTCGCTGCCAATGGCGTCACAGAGCAACACCTCGCGCTGTCAGGCGTCATCGCAGAGTGTTATAAGCAGCGCAAGTTGAATGAGTATGTGCAGTATGGTGCAAGCTTGTCTCAAGATTACCTTGAACTGTTTGCCGCATATGTCAAAGGCCTTAAGGCAGAGAACCCTAATGCAGAAGTTAAAGGCACAGGCATGATGCATTTATCGACCTTGCTTAATGATAACGGTGATTTCGATAGCGCGATTTCAATCTGTAAAACCGCAATTGAATACGGTCTTGCAGATGGTACGGTTACTGGGTTTGAGGGGCGAATTACGCGTATCGAGAAAGCCAAGGCAAAAGCGAATAAATAGCTTTAACAGCTAAAAACAATTAATCACTAACTAAGCTGTGTAGAATAAGCAGATTGGTTAGCAAAGAGGCGAACTCCTGACTTGCATTGGGACTTCGCCTTTTTATTTTAGAGGAAATATTGCATGAATTTTCGTTCGCTGTGTTTACTAGGTATGGCTTCAATAGGTCTGATTGCTTGCACTCAGTCTCCTGAATGGACGCTAATGTATTACCCTGACAGCCAGACTAAACCAAGCGTTGAGCAGTCTGGCGAATTTATAACGGGCTATTATGAGACCATCGAGCAGTGCCATGCGAAAGGCAAGGGGCTTATTCGTTTAAGTGGCGTTACCGATGGCCACTATGTGTGTGGTTTTCAGTGCGAAGCGCAAGGGGAGTTGTTGAGCTGTCAAAGCGTGATCACTTCAGACATGTAATCTCAGCTCTATTTTATAGCTGTTAATTCGGCCAGAATTCAAAACACTCTAGGAAGGCATATGCGATTAAAACAAGATTTTTTTGAACAACTGCCAGACTTCTACTCACAGGTATTTCCATTGGGGATCAGTGATCCGCACTGGCTTGCCTGGAGCCAAGATGCGGCGGCTCTCATTGGGTTAGATAAGCCTACAGATGAGCTGCTGCAAGGGCTTTCTGGTAATGCGAGTATTGAGGGGGCAAGCTATTATGCACAGGTCTATAGTGGTCACCAATTTGGTGGCTATTCGTCGCAACTCGGTGATGGTCGCTCGATTATTCTTGGTGAAGCGATAGGGCCGCAAGGCGCGTGGGATGTGGCCTTAAAAGGCGGTGGACCAACACCATATTCTCGCCATGGTGATGGCCGTGCAGTGATGCGCTCTGCCGTGCGTGAATTTTTGATCTCAGAAGCTCTGCATCATCTTCACATTCCAACCACCCGTGCGTTAGCGGTTATTGGCTCCGACTTGCCTGTATGGCGGGAAACCCAAGAAACTGCCGCAATCACAGTTCGCCTAGCCAAAAGCCATATTCGTTTCGGACACTTTGAGTTTTTTTGCCATAGCCAGCGCGGAGCCCCAGAGAAGCTGAAGCAGTTACTCGATTTTACGATTAAGCAGCATTACCCAGATTTAAGTTGCGACGCTGCTGGCTACAAGGCCTGGTTTGCTCGTGTGGTTGCCGATACCGCTAAGATGATTGCTCACTGGCAAGCGATAGGTTTTGCCCACGGGGTGATGAACACCGATAATATGTCGATACTGGGTGACAGTTTCGACTTTGGCCCGTTTGCTTTTTTAGATACGTTTAAAGAAGACTTTATCTGTAATCACTCCGATCCAGAGGGGCGTTATGCTTTTGGTCAGCAGCCGGGAGTTGGCCTGTGGAACTTGCAACGGTTAGCACAGGCATTGTCGCCCATCATTCCTTCTGACGATCTGGTTGCTGCACTGGATCAATATCAACAGGAATTGGTAACGCATTATTTAGTCTTGATGCGGGCTAAATTAGGTCTAACAGCCATTGAGGCTGCCCCTGAAGTGGTAACAGAGCAGGATAACTATGATTTAACACTCATAGGTGGCTTCACTACGCTGATGGAGCGTAATCATTTAGATCATACCAATACCTGGCGTCGATTCGGTCAGTTAGATCCCAATTCTAGTCATTCCTCTTTACGTGATGATTTTGTCGATCTTAATGGTTTTGATACTTGGTATCAGGCCTATCAAATGCGGATCGGCAAGCTTGATGAGGTCGGGCTTTGGCAGCGTGAGCGTAACCAGACGAATCCTAAATATATTTTGCGCAATTATCTTGCACAAGAGGCAATAATCGCTGTTGAACAGGGCGACCTTCAGCCACTGCATAATCTGCAGCGCTTGTTGCAGAACCCATTTGATGAACAGTTAGAGTTTGAGGATTTAGCTAAGCGTCCACCAGATTGGGGGCAAGGGCTGATCATGTCTTGTAGTAGTTAAACTGCAGGCGAGTGTTTATCGATACACATAGAATAATAAGAGTAAACTAATGCAATTAACCTCAATTAAATTAGAGCGCGAAACCTTAAGCTTATCGGTACAGGCAGATATCGACTTTGAGCAATTTGAACTGTTTGCCGAGCCTTTTGCCAAAGTATTAGATTGCCGAGTGGTTGAGAGGCAATGGGGCGCAGATCGCCATCAGTGGCTACTGGAGTTTGAAGGCTCACACCTGCAGCTACATTATGAGTTTTATGGTGATATCTGTTGGTTGTCGACAGACAGAGAAGATGAGTTCGAGGTATTGGTTTATTTAGCAGAATTGATGAAGCCTTACTTGCTATAAATCGTGTTATATAAGCATGAATATATTTTAGAGTTTGAATGAAATCGCTTCCTCGATGCCATTCACAATTGAGCATAATGATATGAATATAAATCCTCCTCAATCAGCAACAGCAAAAGAGTCAGGTTCGGCTTTTCATTATCAGGCATTAACGCCCGATTTAATCTTAACCGCAATTGAAACCTTAGGGATCTATCCTGAAACCGGTCTTTTAGCATTAAACAGCTACGAGAACCGGGTTTATCAGTTTCGCTGTGATAGAGGGCAACGTTATGTGGTTAAGTTCTATCGTCCAGAGCGTTGGACTGATGCGCAAATTCAAGAGGAGCATGACTTCTCTGCAGCGCTTGCTGAGCATGAAGTGCCTATCGCCACCCCAGTGATTATTGATGGCAAGTCATTGCATGAATATCAAGGATTTCGTTTTGCATTGTTTCCTTCAATCGGTGGCCGTGCATTTGAAGTCGATAACCTTGACCAGTTAGAACAGGTGGGGCGTTTTATTGGCCGTATTCACCAATACTCAAAGCAGGCTGACTTTAAATACCGTGATGTGATGTCACCGAAATTATTGGGTGAAGAGTCTCTCAGTTGGCTTAAAGCTTCTGGTCATATTCCAGCGAGTTTAGAGCTGCCTTACTTTACAGTGGTTGAGCAGATCTTAGAAAAAGCGTCAGCTTTGTGGTTACCAGATAGCTATCGCTCAATACGTCTGCATGGCGACTTACATCCGAGTAATATTTTGTGGACGCCAGAGGGGCCAGGCTTTGTCGATCTCGATGACGCCAAGATGGGGCCTGCAGTGCAAGATATCTGGATGATGCTTGCCGGAGACAGACCGCAGCAGTTATTACAGCTTGAGGTGTTACTCGAAGGCTATGAAGAGTTTTGTGAATTCGATAGTCGTGAGTTGCAGTTGGTTGAACCGCTGCGAGCGATGCGCATGCTGCATTACAATGCATGGCTTAGTCGTCGTTGGGCAGACCCTGCTTTTCCAATGAACTTCCCCTGGTTTGCTGAGGATAAATATTGGGAACAACAGATTTTAGCCTTTAAAGAGCAGTTAGCAGTACTGGATGAGCCACCGCTAAGTTTAATTCCACAATATTGATTTTAAACGGGTGATGCTCGTATTTTGTAACAGAAAAATGAACTTTTGCGCTTGAGGTCGACTCCAAAGCACATTATGTTATATCCAAATAATTAGCGTGATGCTGTGTTAGCATCAAAAGGAATCAAGATGAAAAAAGCTTTATTGGTTGCATTTGCACTATTGATGGCGCCTATGGCAGCGATGGCAGCTCAGTATGAAGAAGGTGTGCATTACACGGTAATTAACGAAGGTCCTGGTACAGCGAAGCCAGAGATTGCCGAGTTTTTCTCTTTCTACTGCCCACATTGCTATACCTTCGCTAAAGAGCAGGTACCAAAGATTAAAGCAACCTTGCCAGAAGGTGTTACCTTCAAGCAGAACCACGTTGAGTTCATCGGTCGTCAAATGGGCGTAGAGATGTCACGTGCCTTTGCTATCGCACACCAACTAAAGATTGAAGAGAAGATGGAGCACGCTCTGTTTTCAGCAATCCAAGACAAGAAGCAGAACTTCACTAACCTTGATGATATCAAAGCGCTTTTCGTTGTTAACGGTGTCGATCCTAAAGCATTCGATGCAGCAGCTAAATCATTTATGGTGAATGCGCAGATGTCTAAAATGAAGCGTGACACTGAAAATGCACAAATTGCTGGCGTACCCGCATTGGTTGTAAACGGTAAATATCGTGTTGAAACGGGTGCAATCAAGTCTTACCAAGAGCTACTTGATATTGCTTACTACCTAGCGACGCAAAAGTAATTTACGACGCTAGATAAAAAAGGAGCCAATAGGCTCCTTTTTTTGTGTCTGGAACACTTATGCCAAGGCCCATGGATGGATAGCCTTGGTAGTTGTGTCTTGCATCTTGCAATAGAGAGTTATGCGCTCTTTATTTAAGATCGACAGGGTGGAAAACCCTGTTTGCCGCTTTCTTTGCTCTATGCGTACTGTATTTCTCTTTAACTTTTTCTAATTCTGCACAAAATCCCAGACAGAAAAAAACCGCACTTCCTGGTCGCAAGAAGTACGGCTATGGAGCTATAAGCTCAACGTTACCCTGAGTAACAGTTAAACGTTAACAGGATGTCAAAAAACTGGCAAGTGACAATTTAGCGTAACAGCATATTTCTGGTGTTCTTTATCATATTGATAGTTTTAGTGAATTTTTTCTCGTAACATTTTCGCTTAAATTTTTACAAATAAATCCTCAAAAAAATGAAACTCTCACGGTAAAATGCCTGTCCAACTAAAAAATAAATAACAACAAATAACGTTGTGGGGAGGTCTTGTGAGAGTTTTTCCTGTCTATGCACCAAAAATTATCGTAAAGCATGCGCGCATTTTTCTGACCGGAGTGATCTGGGTAAAGGATTTAGGTCGATTAGAATTTGATAAAGGAAGGTTTTTATTGCCAAGAAAAAGCCTGCCTAAGGTTAAGCAGGCTATTTTAGAGCTCAATGAATTGATTGAGACTCAAAATAACGAGATGCACATGGCATAACGTTAGGAATTAGTTTACTTCGTCGTTGAGCAGACCAACTAGGCCAGTCACTTTCTCATTCCAAGAGTTAAGCTCTTGCTGTAACTGTTGGTTTTGCTCAGACAGGCCGCTGCTTGTCTGCTTCTCTTCTTCAAGCTCCATTTTTAGTAGCTCGATAGTTTCAAGTGCAGCTTGGATTTTTGTTTCCAATTTCGATAATAGTTCAAGACTCATGGGTAGTCCCTTTGATAGCGAGATGATAGCTCCGATTCTAGCAGTGACGTGGCATTGCTGAATAGTTAATTATGCTAAATGAGTGAAAAACGCTCAATAAAATCACCAAAAACGTTTTTTTTTTGCACTTGTTACTAAGTCGTTAGTATTCTTCTATTTATTTCCTCTTGGATCGCGGCAATGACCGGCAATTTCCTGATACTTATTCCGCTGCTATTAACCCTGAGTTTGGCACTTATTCTGCGTAGAACCCTAGTCGCCTTAGGTGTTGGCATTGTATCTGGCGCACTTATTTTATCTAACTTTAACCTGCCAGATACCGTGGTTTATATGGCCGACAAGGCATGGCTGCAGGTTTATCGTGATGGCCATTGGCAGGCTTGGCATTTAAATGTGCTTGCGGCCATGGTGTTATTAGGCATGATGACACAGCTGCTAGCGCGTGGTGGAGCGGTGAAGCTTTTCGCCGATTGGTTATATCATCGGATTAAAAGTGGCCGTCAGGCCCGGGTTGGTGTGGTCGTGCTAGGCTGGGTAGTTTTTATTGATGGCATCTTCAGCTGCTTAGCCGTCGGGCATGTTTGTCAGCCATTAAGCCAGAGATACAATATGTCGCGGGAACAGATCGCTTACCTCGTGGACTCCAATGCTTCACCTTTGTGTGCCTTGCTGCCTTTTTCTAGCTGGGGTCCCTATGTGATGGCCATTTTGGCCAGTATCACCTTACTGCCACTCACGCCGTTGGAATCATTTATTGAAATCGCCAAGATGAACTTTTACGCCATCACGGTGATCTTACTGTCTTTGCTCATTGCCTGGTTTGGTATTGGCTTTAATTCAGATGTCGCACCTAGTAGTGAGCAGCAAGAGAGTGAAGATGTACCAGCTGGAAGCCCCTGGTTGTTGGGCTTACCTATGGCGACTTTGTTACTGGCATCAATAGGACTAACTTTGTACTCGGGTGCTAGCAATGCACAAGGCTCAAGCTTAAGCGATTGGGTCTCGGCAGCAGATATTGGTGCCGCCATGCGTAATGCGTGTTTATTGGCAATTTTATTAGCCATCTTGATGATTAAAATGAGTGGCCGCAGTTTCTCGTTACTGATTGCAGATCTTGGATCCGGGGTACGTGCTATTAGCTTCGCTATCTCCATCTTGCTTTTTACCTGGATGATAGGTGCTGTGATAGCCGATTTAGGGGTAGCAAAGTTGCTGGCTACTTGGGCTGAGACGTTCTTATCGGCGCAGATGTTAGTGGCTGGTACGTTTCTATTGTGCGCGATAATGGCGTTTACTACAGGTTCAAGTTGGGGAACGTTTGCCATTATGATCCCGATTGGCGCTGAAGTGGCATTAACGGTTGAGCCTACTCTTTTACTACCAGCGTTAAGCGCCGTTATGGCGGGGTCAGTATTTGGCGATCATTGCTCACCCATTTCAGACACCAGCGTAATTAGTGCGCTGAGTTCGGGCTGTGAGCCTCATGCCCATGTGATGACTCAATTGCCTTTTGCCATTATTGCAGGGATAAGCTCATTGGTTGGCTTTCAGTTAGTTAATCTTGAAGTTGCGACAGCATGGAGCTGGTTAGCCGTTATTATTGCCGCAGTCTCTATGCTGGTGGCATATCAAAAGTTACACCAAAGTGAGCGTGTTGCGATTATTTAGTCGCAGCAAGTTTTATCGGTTATAGCACATAGCATAAGGCCGCCAACTCAGTGAGTTGGCGGCCTTATTGTGTTAACAGAGCTGCTTATACTGTTGGGTATTAGAAGCGGTAGTCAACAGCCATATATAGTTGCTGGCTATCATTTAGAGAAGCGGATTCAGTAGAGCCAATGTTCATTGGCGTAGGTGTTGGTGACGTTACGCTAGCATCGTAATCTTGCTTCAGGTAACGGTAGCCAACTTCTGCGCTTAGTTGGTCATTAATCTTATACATTAGACCGGTTTGACCACCCCAGACGAAGCGGTTATCTGAGCTAACTGCATTTGTTTCAGGGCTGATGTGGTTAACACCGGCTGTTGCACCAATAAACCAGTTCAGTTTATTGCTGTCACCTAGGCCCACTAAGTAGTCATAAGACATTAAAAAGCTTTGCTGACGGCTAAAGTCATCTGAATTATAAGAGTAAGTACCATAAATACGGTTAGCATCATTTAAGTAAACACCCGCTCTTGCTTCATAAATGACATTGTTTTCGGTTTCTTTAAAGTGTTCAGCGTTAAAACCAGGGTCTACGTTTGCTTGGCTAGAACCTTTGTAAGAGTTTTGCTGGGCGCCAACACCGCCACCTATGAACCAGTCTGCAGCCATAGTCGGTGCCGAAATTGCAGTTGCCATTACAGACGCTAAGATAAGTGATTTAGTTTTCATGTTGTGCTCCCACACTAGGTCAAATTGTTTAGGTGTTGCGTTTTGTTGGACACATCATAGGGGAGGCTAGCTGAATAATAACTGAATGATATTAGCAAAGGTTGTTGTTGAGTGTTTTGATATATAGAAACTGAACGCAGCCTGTTAAGCTGTTGAAAATAATTAATTAGCTAATTTGTACTATATAAATAAGTCGAAATCTTTTGTCATCTAATGGCAAGTTAAACCTTATCGAGGTCACAATGGAATTGGTCTTTGTTCATGGATGGAGCGTTACTAATACAGACACTTACGCACAGTTGCCCCAAGCGTTAGTTAAGCTGCTGGAAGGTGATATTAATCTCACTATTCGCCATGTTCATCTTGGGCGTTACATCAGCTTCGATGATGAAGTTCGCTTAACGGATATCGCCAAAGCGTTCAATGATGCGCGAATTGAATTGCTTAACGACAAGCCGTTTGCAGTCATCACTCACTCTACAGGGGCCCCAGTTATACGTCAGTGGCTACAGATGTTCTTCAGCGGTAACAAGCTTGCCAGTTGTCCTCTTACCCATTTGATTATGTTAGCGCCAGCCAACCATGGCTCAGCCCTTGCTCAGCTAGGGAAATCACGGGTGGGGCGTATCAAAAGCTTTTTCTTTGGCGTAGAGCCGGGGCAGCAGATCTTAGATTGGTTGGAGCTGGGCAGTAATGGTCAGCATCAATTGAATTTGCACTGGCTGGAAAATTATAGCCTCGAAGGTCCGCTGCCATTTGTGTTAACGGGCGACACTATCGATGCTGAGTTTTATGATTACCTCAATAGTTATACTGCAGAAAAAGGCTCTGATGGCGTGGTCCGTGTCGCCTCCGCTAACCTCAATTTTAGTCATTTACAGTTAGAGCAAACAGCGCAAACCTGTGATGGTTTTGACTCTCGCTGCGTCGCCACGTTGCAGCTAATCAAGCATACTCAGCCTAGACATAATACTGCTTTTGAAGTGATAAAAAATGCCAGCCATAGCGGCAGTAACAAAGGCATTATGGGCTCGATAAGCCGCCGAAATGCAAGCAAAAAACCAGTGGTTCAGCGCATAAAACAGTGCTTAATGGTCACTAATCAATTGCAATATCAACAACTCGCTGATGAGATGCGCCTCGCTAATCGTTTAGTTAAACGTAAATTACGTGCCTGCATGCTGGTGGTGCGAGTGATTGATGATACAGGCTTGCCTGTAGAGGATTTCGATATCATCTTGCTATCAGGATCGGATTTTTTACCGGGCAACTTCAAACGTGGTTTTATGCTTGATAAGCAGAAAAACCATAATAATAACCATGTGCTGACTCTATATGTCGACGCCGATAAAGTGGCTAAAGTGAATAGTGGAAAGATAGGTATTAGGGTCGAGCCAAGGCCCAATAATGGCGTGTGTTATTACCGCAGCGTTGAATTTCATTCCGATCCTGGCCAAGTACAAAACTTGCTAAAGGCTGACCAAACCACCATGGTTGATATCATATTAAAGCGTCAAATCAGCCCAAATACATTTACCATCATACCGCCTGAGCAAGGGGGAGATTTTTCCCATTTAGTCGACAATTAACAATCATTTTTGCTCACTATTTAACAGAATAAATTCAGATTAGTTTTTAGTTGGTTAACACGTTATGATCTCTTTTTGTTTTGAGTATTTACTCTAAATATTAATGTTAATGGAGACTGTTTCAGATTGAATTCAGCTTGATGGGTAATAATTAACCTACGTTATTTATCTCCTGCCAATGAGTTCAGCGATAACCTCTGTTTAGATACTTAACATCGACTATTTTATTTTAAGGTTCAATCTATACATGCTTAAAATTACTACTATTTTGACAGCACTTTCAGTGCTGTTTTTTGTTTCTCCAGTTCTATCACAGTCAATTGAACGAGAGCCGCTAGAGGCGCGCTACGACAGAACATTCCCAATCTGGGCGCAGGAGGCGATGGATTTAGGTCATGAGTTGCCTAAGCCTTACGGCTTCTCAGTCAATTACATGACGATGGATCAACCGCTAGTCGTCGATTCTGTCGGTTTTACCGGGCTAGGCGGTTTAGATGAGATGCTCAGTATTAAGGGCAGTGAAGCGGTGCAAGATTCAGAAACCCTGACCTTGAGGGGCGATGTGTGGGTGCTGCCATTCTTAAACCTTTACGGTGTGATTGGCCACACTAAAGGTAGCAGCGTGGCAAATGTCCAGCTAGAGGCTGACTTGTCTTCAGTATTGCCGCCGAGTTACTGCAAAATTAGACCTTGTAATGTAAGCAGTGAACCATTTGATTTTATACTGGATTTTAAGGGAACGACCTATGGAGTAGGTGGCACCATTGTCGGTGGTATCGACAACTGGTTTGCACTACTTGACGTTAATTACACCAACACCAACTTGAATATCCTTGACGGTGAAATCAGCAGTATTGTGGTGTCTCCTCGCGCGGGTTATCGCACCAGCTACAACAACCATGACATCCAAATCTGGGTTGGTGCCATGTATCAAAACGTAGAGCAAACATTTAGCGGTTACTTACGTGATATCGGCTTTCCGCTTGGTGATGCCAAATTTGAGGTTAACCAGCATCTTGAAGATAAGTGGAACGGCTTGATTGGTGGTCAGGTTGGCTTGACTAAGAACGTTGATTTATTGATGGAATTTGGTATTGGTACCCGTAGTAGCTTCATGATGAGCTTAGGCTACCGTTTTTAAGTGAGCGTAAGCAGTTCATTGTTAAGAGCTGATCGTTCTTTGAGTAGTACAAAATGTTGGAGTAAGAGTATGCGCGCTATTTTTATGTTGATATTGACGTTAATGCTTGGTGGCTGCTCGGCTGTTGATATTATCGATTCTCGTGAGAAAGCCGCGTTGCAAACGGCAGGCTTTGAGCAAAATAAAATGATGCTCAAAGAGGGCGGTGAGCTCAATTATTGGCAGGCCGGTGAGGGGAAAACCATATTATTAATTCATGGTTTTGGCGGTTCTGCGGTAACCAGTTGGCAACAGGTAATGCTCGAACTTAGTCAAGATTATCGGGTTATCGCCCCTGATCTCGCCTGGTTTGGCGAGTCAGTGAGTCAAGGGTTACCAAGCCTTGCGACTCAGACCAAGGCTGTTATGCAGCTAATAGCGATGCTAGATCTCGATAAGGTCAATGTTGTTGGGATCTCCTACGGTGGCTTTGTGACGTTCGATTTGATGATCAACGAACCTAAGGTGGATAAAGCCATATTGCTGGCAAGTCCTGGGGTGCTGTTTTCTGACAGCGATCTATCGCAGATGAATCAGCGTTTTGACGTGGCAGATCCAAGCGAGATCTTTGTGCCTGAAACGCCCAAGCAGATGCGGCGCTTGCTCGATGCTACCTTCGTCGATTTTCCCAGGTACCCCGGATTTATCGATTCGAGTATTTATGACAAGTACTTTGCACGTCATCTAGATGAGAAGCGCGCGCTTATCGAGGGGCTGCCCGCAGATAGAGATCGAATTGCTGCCAATATAGCTGTCGACTCGCTACCTCCTAGTGTGTTGATTTGGGGCGAGCATGACATTGTTTTCCCGCTCAGTTCAGGTATTCAATTGGCTGACTACTTAAGCGCTCCGATAGTGGTGATCCCACAGGGCGCCCATGGGATCAGTAATGACTATCCTGAGATTGTCAGTCAAACCATTAAGGCATTTGTACAATGATGAGCCGTTTATTCATCCGTGGGGCCGCGAGTACTATCGCTATTTTTGTCCTTGGCGCATGTAGCAGCAGCGACTGGCAAGTACGCGCGCTGCCCAGTGATATTGCAATCGAGGCGGCATTAGACAGTGAGCCAGACTTAAACCTACTGCATGCAATCGAGCTGCAAGAGCTGCCTTTAGTGCGCATCCCCGAGGCGGTGCGTCCTTGCTGCGCCTTTGGTAATGCGCAAAAGGTGACTGTAGGCCCTATACCGGTACCTTTTTTTCGCTACGCCAATACCTTAGCCGTCGATAAAGTGGGCCCACACGCCTATGAGGCGGGTACTCTTAGTTATCAAAAAGATGCCCCCAATGGTAGCCGTGGTACTGAAAACAATGGCCAGATGTATACGCTGCAAGGCGGCTTTATTGATTTGGCCCATGTACGCGACACGGCTGACAATGCTATCGCGCTGTTTTACCGCATCTATCCAAAACTTGGGCAGCAGCAAAGCATTACGCTACCTGATGAGATTGGTCCTAGAACGATTGAGCTAAGCGAGTTTGATATTGCTCAGTTGAGTCCGCGTCAGCGTTGGGAAACCGCAGGGGCAATAGCGGTGAGACTGGCTTACTTTATGGCTGAAGCCCATGAGGTCGCTCAGTGGCATGGTTATCGTAGTTGGGCGCCTTGGTCCGAAACGGTATCGGCCTACTCACCAGAAGATCTCTACTCCAATATGCTCGGCGCTAAAATTGCTTTAGCGCTGATTAATAATAATCTAGCGATGAATAAAGAGCTGTATAACCAGCATATGACTCAATGGTTAGCGGCTACGCTTAATTGGCTTGAGCCGGTTTCGATTAAGCAAACCAATGCGCTATTTGATGTGATTGATGGCCACTGGTGGGACTCACAGCAGCCATTACCGAGTAAATTTATGTTGTTAAAACGTCATTATAAATTAGGCGATCAGCAGTCGCCTTTCTTAGTGCCTAAATCGTTGGCTGAGCCCCATGCTAAATGGAGTGAAGTCGAGGAGTTGTTTGCGTCCGAGCATCAAGCACACAACTTATCATTAAGCCGCACCGTTCACGGTATTGATATTGATAAGGTTGCGCAGCAAAAGCTGATTGTTGCTGACAAATTTAAGCACAGTTTTGAGCATATTCCTGCAAAGCTGTGGCAAGACGGTTTTACTCAAGCTGATTTCTACCAAATTAGCCAATATAACCAAGTGCAAGATGAAATAGAACTACGCCAACATCTGCAGCTAGATGATGCGAACGAGGCTGCTGTACCTATGGAGCCCAAATGAAGCGCAATGGCTTGAGCAAGGGGCGATTGAGTCGCTTGAATAAAACCTTACTGATGAGCAGAACCTCTGCTCTGGCGGCCTTTTTGGCTTGTATCAGCACGCCAGCGTGGGCTGACGTTGCTGTTAACGATGTCACTGTTACAGCTAATGACACAGCTGTGGATGAAGTCGTAGCGGATGAAGTTGCAGGGAATGAAACGACGGTTATCAAAGAGGGCGAAGCTGATGAAAAAGCGTCGCAAGGTTGGTTAGAAGACTTCTTGCAAACGCTGGGCGCAGATGGTGAATTTGATCCAGACAAACTGATCGACTTTAGCTACTTGCCGGGACCATTTTATAACCCTGAGATGGATTTAGGTGTTGGGATCTCGGCGGTCGGCTTATATCAATATGATCCCGATGACGAAGTCAGTCAGCTGTCTTCATTGGTGATCAATGGTCTCGCCTCAACTAATGGTGCATTAGGTGTGGCGGTTGCTAACAAGACCTTTATCAATCAAGACCAGCAGCGTTTTTACCTCAATGCCGAAGTCTTCGATGCGCCAGATGTTTTTTACGGTGTGGGTTATGACACTAATCATCAAGAGATTAATCGCGTCGAGTTTAACCAGCGGATTATCTCGATTAACCCTATGTTCTTGCAGCGAATGAGCCCCACTAGTTTTGTCGGTGTTGGCTTTGATTTTAACTACGCCGATGCCAGTAAAATTAATGTATTAGACTCGAATGTCGATACAGACATTCTTGATGAAAGCTCCCGCAGCGTCGGTGTGAACCTGCTACTTAATCATGACAGTCGAGACAATGTATTAAACCCGCAGTCGGGGCGTATCTTAGAAATTGATGCCACCTTCTATCGTCAGTATTTAGGCAGTAAAACAGATTTTGATGTCTACAACGCCTTGTATAGCGAATACATGCAGACCGGTCGTGATGAAGATATCTTGGCCTGGCAAGTGCGTGGTCGCTTTACCAGTGGAGATGTGCCATGGGATCAACTATCCAAAGCGGGAGGCGGCGATCTGCTTCGCGGTTATACATCGGGGCGTTACCGCGATAAACAGCTGCTGATGACGCAAGTGGAGTATCGGCTTAATCTGCCTGGGCGTCATGGTATGGTGTTTTGGGGCGGTGCAGGTGTGATTGCTGATGACATCAGCGAGTTTGATGGCAATAAAATCCTACCCAATGGTGGTATAGGCTATCGCTTCGAGGTTAAACCTAGAGTCAATTTAAGATTAGACATGGCCTGGGGTGATGGTGATACAGGCTTTTATTTTAACGTCAATGAAGCGTTTTAATACAGTGGAGTGGAAAAGCAAAAGGGCTCATTTGAGTAATGCCGCTCACTTAAGGAAGTGAAACTGATAAAAATCGCTGACTTCGAAAGATAAGAGTGGACCACATCACACAAAGGACGCGAAGAGCACGAAGAAAAGCCACCCGGGCTTTTCTTTTCTCCGTGTCCTCGGCGTAGTAAGCGAAGTGAGCGCTTGGTGGTTTATAGCTTTTAAAGAAAAGAACCCAGCTTATGCTGGGTTCTTAGTTTTTGTTTATTAATTAGGTTTGAGCCTAACTTGCCACTCATTTCTAACTGCTAACACTTCTTACTTTTTGAAGATAGCTTCGTTAGTACCGTATGGGCCTAAGTTTAGGTCACGCTTACGGATCTCATCTACGCGGTCGAAGGCTTCTTCAGCTACACGTAGGTTTTTAACGTCTTTACGCCAGTAGTACTTAAAGCCGTTAAAGTGAGCGTTGTTTGGGTACCAGTACATTACACCTAGGCCTTTTTCAGACATGATAGGCGTGTTGTGGATAGTCGCACCAGGAATGTAGAAGTACTGGCCTGTGCCTAGCTTCTTGAACTGGTTATCGGCCAGAGTTTGACCTTCACCGTTTACCACGTAATAACACTCAGGCTGACCATGGAAGTGCGGCGCGTGGTCTGATTTACCACCGTCGGTGATACCAATGACCACAGGGCTATCTGACAGCTCTTTCCAGATGTAACCTACTGGTGACTTTGACTTATCGCAGTCTTGAATTTCTAATACGTTGCCATCGTCATCTAATGACTTACAAAATTGCTGATCGGCAGCGATGCTGCTATTTGACTTAATGGTTCTAAAGTCAATTTCACCCGCTTCCCATGCTGCGATATACGCTTCAACTTCTGGGTTGCTACACTGCTCTGGCATGGTGTCCTGTGGCGAGTAGGGGGTGCTGTCGTATGGGACTGGCGTCATCTGCTGGTATGGCAGTTGGGCGTGATCACACTGTGGGCCTTGGGCAAATGCGGCTGTAGAAGTTAGCGCGGCAATACCGAACATCATTTTTAGTTTCATCATTCTTATCCTGTTTTTTAGCTGATGCAGCTAAAGCTGCGATATTGTGCTCGTTTTAACGGGCTTGAACTAACAATAAAGTGATAATTGCTGCGTAAAGTTGAAATGGATCACGCAGCATTTTAAGCAGCAAACTTATTCGTGAGCTCGGTCGCGAATAATCTTTCCTTTACTGCGTTTTAGATATGAAATTGCAAACTCAATTGGGCGTAATTAGACGCGCCTTTTGCGGCAGCGATATCTTCATAAGGGCTTAGTCCATCATCAATCTGGTAGCGACCTAATTCAAAACCTAGCTCTAGCACTGGGGTAAGATTTGTGAATAAATTCACCCCTGCATGGAAACGGTTAGTCTGCTCCTCTTCGGTGATAGTGTGGCCGTAGAAAAGGCTTGAACGAGTGCGCTCAGTCCAGAAGTGGCGATAAGCAAACATGGCCGAGGTGGTGGTTTCTATCTCGCCGTTAATCATATCTCTAGCCGCATCAGTGCCGACATAGCGGCCTAGGTTGCCGTAGTGAAGTTGCAGGCGAATATCGTCTTTACCAAAGGTTTTGAGCTTGGCGGCCAGTGACACGCCAGCGCCAAGTTGGGCCGTGTCTTGTGGGTCTAAATAACGCACTAAGCTTGCTACAGAGACATTGCCCCAGGCGCCTTTTTGATTGAAACGGATCACCGCATCGGGAATATAATCATTGCTGGTATCGACCCATTCTTTATCCGCTTGAGTACTATTTGTGTGAGTACTACTGGCTTGAGTGCCGCCAGCTTTAGTGCCATAGGTGTATGGGTTTTCTAGTGCAAATTGCCAGCTCCCCTTGCTATAGCGCACTAAAGTTTGGCGCACCATCGCCTGGCCCACTAAGGGCCCACCTAAATCAGCCGTTTCGGCAAAGGCGCTGGTATTGACCATGGTTGACCAGGTTTGGCCAGCTGTGAAGTCTTGATAGTTGATATAGGCGTGGCGTAAGCGCGGGCTATAGGAATTAGAAAAAGCCGCATTACCTTGAGCCGAACCTGAGAAATCAATCTCAGCAAAACCATAAACTTCGCCGTGTGTTATCCCAACATTAAAGCGGCTTTCAGCGGCGCTAAATTGAGTTCTTTTGGCTGAGTCGGTGACACGACCACCGCCAGTCCAACTGTCTTGAAAGGCAATGTTGCCATCCACATAACGTGCGTTGGCCTTTAGGAATCCACCGAAGTGGTACTCACTGGCCATCAATGACGAGGAGAAGCCGCCAATAAAACAGATACAGATTGAAAGTTTTGTCATCGATTTCATAGTTATTTCTTGTAGGGAAGGGGTAAAAAAGCCCTAGTATTTTTTATATAAAAAGGGCGTGATCCATCGCGGCGACAGTAAGCAGGGATACTGTACCGGTCCAATAGTTGGGTGAATCTAATAGGTAAATGGGGTGACAAAAGCGAAGTGAGAGCAGCTTCGCTTTTGTCGGTAACGCTAATTAATACGGTTAGCTATGCTAATAATCTCTGCGTGTTCCTGTGCTCGGATTGTTAGTCAGTACTAACACCATCGCTGAACGATTAGCTGCGATTAGAAGTAGTAACCGAAGTTAATATTCACGCGCTTGTCCCAGCTATCGCCCATTTCAGGAAGACCCACGTGATCGTTGTTCGCGGTAGAGAAGGTCATGTTCTTACCCATAACAAAATCGACCATGGTGTAAGTTGGGCCAGCTGAAATCGCACAACCAGTCACGTTTTGCATGCTGTTGTCGTAGCTATCGTCATCAACATCGGGTGTCATTAAACCAAAATCGTTGTAGCACTTAACGCTGCCCCAATCGGTCGCAAATGTCTTAGCGATGTTAGCGCTATAAGACTGGCCTTTAGAGGCGATCTCATACTGCCAGCTCACAACAGACACCGCGATCTTGTTAGCATCAACAGCGTCAGCGGCATCGTATTCGTATTGCATCGCTTGCAGTTGCAAGTTCCAGCCTTTATAGCTGCTGTCTAAGTGCAGCGCGACAGCGTAACGATCACCGTTGTTACCGGTATTGCTGTTATAGATCTGACCGTACTGTGCAGAGCCACCAAAAGTGGTTTGGCCGCCTTCGTGCTCAGCGGTGTACGTCTGGCGCACGTTGAACTGGTTAGTCTCTTCGTTATAGTAAGTGATACCGCTGGCTGCAATTGTGCCGCTGTAGATATCAGTCGAATAACGTTTGTTTTCAGACGGACCATATTCAGCACTCTTATAGAAAGCTAAATCGGTGTGCCAGCCATTCTTTTCGTAAACCGCCTTGATACCTGTGTCATGGTCGTCTTCAAAACCTAAGTAATAAGGAATGCCAAACCAGTAGCTGTTTGAGATGAAGTCCGGGTTGCCAAATGGCACCTTGTTGATCCCCAGTTGTAGTTGCCAGTCTGGGTCTACGTCGTAGTAAGCGTAACCGTACTTGATGTAGTTAGTGCCAGAGGTAAAACGGTATTCAGCCGATAAACCCCAGTCACCATGCTTACCATCAAACTTGATTGCTGCCATATCAAAGTAAAAGTCACCGCCTTTATCTTTGTTAGCTTCGTCATAGTCACGGTAGGCGTAGTTAACACGCACAGCGCCGCCTAGCTTGATACCGTCTTCAGTTTGCTCAGCAGCATAAGCTGAAGCACCTGAAAGTGCGATTGCTGTAGCCACCATCGACAACATAAACTTAGTGGTTTTTTTCATCATCATTCCCTATTGCTATTTTTAGATTTTGTAAATCAATTAATCGAATTACATCTCTTCAAACCAAGTACGGTGGCACTCTGTACAAACTGGTGCTTTTTTCTCGTGCTCGGCATGACATGCAAGGCAGCTTGCGCCTTGGTTGTAATGCAGTGACTTGTGAGGATGCGCTTCAGGAATGGCTAGCTTGCTTTCATCGACAGGGATGCTGTTAATGTCGCCATGACACTCAACGCAGGCTGCGTCAGTTGCGTTTTTCTTACCTGAACCTTGGTGGCAAGTTTGGCAGCCATCTTGATAGATAAATTCGTGGTTTACGCGTCCTTCAGTCTTGCCTTTCATCTTGACTAGCTCGCCAGCCATCACGTTGCTAGATAGAGCAAGGCCAAGTAGTGCGCTTAGTAATAACTTGTTCATTTGATGGCTCCTTAAAGATCAGCTTTGATGGTTTCAGACACTACGATACCCATGACTAGACACTCTAGGCAGGATGTAGAACTCAAACGGGCTTCACCGTGGATACCACCTGTTACTTCACCTATTGCGTATAGGTTCTTGATAGGCTCCATAGAGCGGCCATCAATGACGCGAGCGCCTAAATCGGTTTTTAGACCACCCATGCAGTAGTGCACTTTTGGCCAAATACGTGACACAACAAATGGGCCTGTTAGCTCTTCTGCCGTATCCATCTTGCGATTGAATAGCGGGTCTTTATGCTCACTCACGTGCTTGTTGTATTCAACAATGCTGCGCTTAAGCTCTGCGGCTGGAATATCGAACTTAGCGGCGATCTCATCTAATGAGTCGACCTTCCACGCCATCTTGTCGCGGATGGCACGTACAACACGGTCATCTTTGGCGTAGTTGTTGTAGTTGAAGAACACTACTGGGTACGCTGGGCTACCATCAGCGTTGCGGTTTTTCATGATGGCTTCAGAGCAGGTCTTACGGTCTGCACGTTCATCCATAAAGCGCTTGCCGTTGAGCACGCTAATCGCCACACCTTGGTGCCAGCCGATAGATAGTAAGGCGTTTGACCAACCAAATCCGCCTTCATCTGGAGAACCCCAGTGGCCCGTTTGGATAAGGTTCATGTGTACAGGTAGTGCGCCGTAAGCCATCGCCGTCAGGGTGACTTCGCCTGTTGCGCCCATTGCATTAGTGCAATCTAGTGTTGGGTCTAGAGATGGATCAACCGCTTCACGTAGCGCCATGTTGCGCGCGAAGCCGCCGTTAGCGAGCACTACGGCCTTGTTAGCTTTAACAAAAATGGTGCTACCGGTTTTTAGATCGGGGAAGCGGTAGTTCTTACGCACTTTTACGCCAATAATCTTCTGGCCTTCCATGATGAAGTCTTCGATATAGTGCTGTAGACGGTAATCAACGCCTTCTTTTACACCGGCTTCATATAGCTTGGTGGTGATGTCACCGCCAGTACCGTGTTGAGTACGAATAGCGCGAGCTTTATTGTGGCCGCCCACCTGGATATTAAAGCCATCGCGGAACTTAACGCCTGTGTCGATACAAAGATCGTAGGCATCTAAGGAACGGTTAGCGATAAGACGCAGTGCAGGCTCGTTTTGCATGCCGCGGCCAGAGATAATCTGATCTTTTACTAGTTCTTCAGGAGAGTCGTCATTGACGCCTTGCGCTAACTGGATTGGGTTCTTAGGAATAGCCAACCAACCACCGTTGATAGCAGAGTTACCGCCAATCACTTGCATCTTTTCTAAAACAAGTACCGAACCTAAGCCTTGACGCTTAGCATTTAGGGCTGCAGAAAGACCGGCAAAGCCAGAACCGACAACAATGACATCAACGCTTTCGTCCCAGTTAATCTCACCACAAGTCTTAGCTTGTACGGTACCGGGTAATGTTGCCGCTAAACTGCCAACTGCTGCGCCAGCACTTAGCTTTAAAAAGTTTCTTCTACCTTGCATTTTGTAATTCTCTCAATGGGAATGAGCTAAAGATAAACGCAAGTTCGCTTGTTAAAGGTGAACTAAGTCACGCCATTTTTTCAGTGACAAATTTATTCGTGAGGCAGATCTCGAAGATCTTTTCTCTTAAAATAGGATGCGGTTTTAACGCTATAAAAATGTGAACTCAATTCCATATAGGGTTACAAGTTATTGCACTAATGTTTGTATGACGTGACTCACAAAGCCTACCAATAAAGGAGTATTAGCGTGAACTGAATCCCGATTAGGGAAGAGATATCTATAATCTGTAATTGTTACAAGCGCATAATCGCCTTAATTCGAGATACAGGTTTTTTATAGATGAAATGTCCCACTGAAGCGCTGCCTATGATGCGATGCAATCAAATACTTGACGCGGCTGAACAGCTCATAGAATCGCAAGGTATTGTGTCGTTTAAGTTCTCGCAACTCGCGAAGGAAGTGGGCTGTTCGACAGGGACGCTGTACAAGTTTTTTGAGCGAAAAGAGGATGTTTTGGTTTGCCTTTTTTTACGCAGTGCGACCTCTAATCACCTGCCGATATTTATTAACAAATATCCGGATTTAACGGCTCAAGAAAAAGTGCTGTTACCGATTTTGTTTACATTTGAAACCATCAAACGCAGCAAGAGTTTTTTTACTCTGCGTTCAGTTTCAGTCAATACCATGGTGTGGCAGTTAGCGAGTGACGAAAAAGTCGATCGCTTCAAAAAACGTATTAATGCATTTTGGGGCTGGTTTACCGACTCTCTCAATGAAGCCGTAGCAAGAGGTGAGCTTGATGCCACCCCCTTGCAGGTGAAAGAGCTCGTTCAAGGGATAACCTTTTACCTTACAGGCTCATTAACCCAGTTCGAAAGCCAATTGATTGCGCCTGAATACTTATCAAATCGTCGCGAGACCTGTTACCGCCACTTGGCAAGATTGATGGCGCAATATAAGTGGGTTAAGCCACTTACCCCTGAGCTTTTTGAGTCATTAGAGAATAGAAGTTCGAGCTTTTTTGATAAACATTATCGCGACCATATGAGCTGTAGCGCTTGCAGTGCCTTGACTAGCTCCTCGGTTAATAGCGAAGCACCCTGCTTACGCAAAAAAGACAGCGTCGCTTAAACTGAGTGTGTAAAGTGAGTTAATGCTGGTGGTCTGCTTGGGCTACTTTTACCGGAGTCGGGTATTCAATCGCTTCAATTCCTTTTAGGTGATAACCCGTTTTGGCAAATCCGGCTTGGGCACTCTTAATGCTCAAGGTTCCTGCTATATACATAGGTTGTTCCAGATCTGGAATGGCTATTGGTACATCGAAAGCGACATGTATTAGTTGATTTGCAGGTGATGGCGGTTTGTGAAAACAAGCGCCTTGCTGTGGAGTGAGTAGAAAGTTTTTGGTGTAGCCACTGTTTTGACCATCCAATGGCACGATAAACCCAGGAATAATGACCTTTTTACCATCGAGTGCTAAGTTGACATTGGTATCAACGGGTAAATCTACAGGCCCCGGAGCAAGGTTATTCCATAATATGGAGATAGGTTCTTCGGCAAATAGATTGGGGCTAAAAAATAGGCTTAACGCTAGGATTATTTTTTTCATAGTTAATAAGGAGACCAACTTAAGTTGGCCTCCATCTCTATTGAGTAAGATTACTTAGATTTCTGAATCACGTCCCAACCATAGCCACCGTTACCTGAACGAACGAGCTTAGAGTTGGTGTAAGGTACGAAGTCAAACATGAGTTGCTCACCTGGACCCACATCTTGTGGCCATTGGTACTTAAATGTTGAGAACTTGCCATCGAGTGGGAACCAGTACATATAGATCAGGTCTTGATCATCATAAGTATTAGGCGTGTAGTGAATTGCTTTACTTGGGATCTCAATATAGTCACCAGGGCCAAAAGGTTGCATGCGCTCTTGTGCCCACGTTAGCCCTTCACCGCTTAGGCCGTAATAACATTCCATTTCACGGTGATAGTGCGGTGCAGCAGTGCCAGGTGCGACGCGCACTAAACCAATAACGGTTGGTTCATCGTTTAGCTCTTTCCAGCACATACCCACTTCAGAGTCTGAGGCGCCGCCAGCAGGACAAGGAATAAGATTACTTGGGTCGTCAACACGCCAAGTTAACCAGCCAGAATCATTAGCACCTTTACCGCCGTGATCGTTTGACTGAATGCTGTAAATATCCTTTTCACCGCTTTGTAACTCTTTAAGATAGGCCATGGCTTGCTCTTGCTTACATACCATAGGCATTACTTTAGTTGGTGCATTAATTGTTGATAATGTTGGCTTTTCATTGTGCCAAGGTTTATCGGCTGGCTTATCAGCTGCAACGGCGCAACCCGTAATTAGAATTGCCGAGGCGGCAAGTAGTTTTCTCATTATCATTTCCCCATGTTTTTTAATTATTTAATTTGATGCTATTTAAACTTTGGATACTCAAAGTTGTGGCAATCCATACAGATAGCTTGCTTCTTGGTGTGCTCCCCGTGGCACTCCATACATGGCGCTTCTTGGCCGTAGTGCATGCTATCGTGTGGGTTTTGCTTTGCCTCATGCCCTTCACGTTTGGTTTGTTCTGCCAGCTCACCCATGTCATGGCATTGCAAGCAGGAATCATCAGATGGAAAGGCTTTTAGCCCTTGGTCATGACAGGTTTTACAACCCTCTTCGTATAGCGCCTCGTGATAATCACGCTGATCTTGAGCTTGAGCTGAAAGGGCGATAACGCTGCTAAATATCAGCACAAGTAAAGTCGTCATTGGTTTCATGTTGGTATCCTTATGCTTTCATCATCGATCGAGCGGCTGTGACGCCAAATGCCATGCAGTCTGGAGTCGAACAACCACCTAGGCGGCTAACTCCATGAACACCACCAGAAACTTCACCTGCAGCATAAAGATTTGGAATAGGCTTGCCGTTCTTTGCCGCAATAACTTCAGCTTTGTTATTAATTTGGATGCCACCTTGGCAGTAATGCACTTTTGGCCATAAACGCTGCACAATAAATGGTGCCGTTAAATAAATGCCGGCGCCCATATCCATGCGCTTGCCGAACTGCGGGTCTTCACCGGATTTAACGTATTGGTTCCAGTCATCAACCTGTTTTTTCAATGGACTTAGTGGTAAATCGAAGTGTTTAGCGATGGCTTCAATGCTGTCGAATTCCCAGGCAACGTTATACTTGAGCACATTTTCCATTGACGGATCTTTTTGTGCTTCGTGTTTGGGGGCGATAAGTAGAGCAGGGTTTGGCTTGCCATCTTTATCACGACGCTGGATCTCTAGATCTGCGCGGTGTTTACGGTCTGCGGTTTCATTCATGAAGCGCATGCCAGTATTGCGGTCGATCGCGATAGAGTGCGGGAAGTTGTATAAAGAAAAGCCTGCGCCGTAACCAAAACCACCTTCATCAGGCGACGCCCAAGGACCAGACTGAATGAAGCTCAAATGGATAGGCATTGCGCCTTCAGCTAACATGGCAATAAGGCCATCACCCGTAGCACCACGAGCGTTAGTGTGACCTACTTCGTCCCCTAATGTAGGATCAAGCGCTTGACGAAATGCGACGTTAGCTGCAAAGCCGCCAGTTGCGATTAACACGCCTTTTTCTGCTTTTACGTTAATGATCTTGCCGGAGTCTTCATGATCGGTGTGGTAACCTTTACGTACTTTAATGCCTAATACGCTGCCATCTTTGGCGGTAATCAAACCTTCGAACTTATGGCGGGTTTTGGTTTTTACACCGTAGCTACGAGCTGTTTTTAACATTGGGCGAATAAAGCCTGCCCCTGAGCGTTCAACGACTTGGTGGCTGCGAGTCGCACTTGTACCGCCAGTGTTGATGATGTGATCGCGGTAGACGCAGCCACAATCTTTCGTTAATTGGTAAATGTAAGGTCCAAGCTCGGCACTATGACGTAATAGTGCTTCACTAGCATAACCACGACCTGAAGCTAATTGGTCTTTTACCATTAAATCGGCGCTGTCTTTAATACCGAGTTTTCTCTGTAGATCGGTATCGGCAAAGCAGGCTTGGCCAGCATTGAGAGTAGAGTTACCACCGTACACACCCAGCTTCTCAAATACGACAATATCCTTTGCGCCCAATTTCCCCGCTTCTACTGCGGCGGCGAGGCCTGCGAAACCGGAACCTACAATCACGATTTCATGGGTTTCATCCCATTTCACATCAGATGAATTTGCGCTTACTGATAGTGGGGCTAGTGCGCCAACCGCGGCCGCTCCAGCACCAAGTTTTAAAAATGAACGTCTTGTTTGCATTTTTTTATCTCCATTTAACTTGGGTTAACAATATGATTTGGAGATGTAATCAAACATGCGCGGAATCACACTTTATATTGGGGGAGAAAGTTTTTTGTGGAGGCCTTCAAGAAAATGTTTCTTTTCAGTATCTAAATGAATATTTAACCGTAGTATCAATCTTAACTATATAATTAAATAAGAGGCTAACATGCAGTGCCCTAGTAATAATATGGATGCTATTCGCTGTAATCAATTATTAGATGTTGCTGAACAATTGATTGATAATCAAGGTGTTGTTTCTTTTAGGTTTGCACAAATAGCCAAGGGCGCAGGATGTTCTACTAATACGTTATATAAGTATTTTGAGTCTAAAGAGGATGTCTTAGTTTGTTTATTCTTAAGGAATACAATCTCGAGTCAAATACCTGTGTTTATAAAAGAAAACCCTGATTTAAATATCTACGAACATGCAGTTCTATCTATTTTATTCACATTTGAAGTTGTGAAGAGAAGTCCAATATTTAATATTTTGCGAGTTGTCTCTATTAACAGTATGTTCTGGCAATTAGCCAGTTCTCAAAAAGTTGAAATATTAAAGAACCGAGTTAATTTATTTTGGAGCAGAATTAAAAGGCCTTTAGAGCATGCTGTTGAACAAGGTGAGCTGCAAGCGACACAAGTTGAAATAGATGACTTGAGTCAGGCGCTGTACTTCTTTTTGGCGGGAGCCACGTCTTCGTATCAAAGTGGCTTAATGGACGAGCAATATTTTAGTGTCAATGATGATATAGGCTATCGCCACATAAGCCGTTTAATGAACCATTACCAGTGGCGTGAACCTATTACTCGTGAAATGATGCAGTCATTATCTGGCCGTATTAAGCATTTTCTAGATAAAGGCCATGACAATATACGCAGTTGTGAAACGTGTTTAAGCATAGGGAAATTGTCGGATTGTAGGTCTCAATTTGATTAATTTTAGGGCAGTTTGAATGTTTTGTATAAGTTGAAGATCTTCAGGCTAGCCCCCGTTTTGCTTGACTTTTTTATGACCACTGATAGGCTGCTCAATCAGTAATCAAGGTGGTATACAATGCAAATAACTTATAACTTAAAACCTGCGTTAGAGCGCCGTACCGAGCAATTTAAGCCTACAAGCAACGTTGGCTTCGGTAACCTCAGAACTGACCACATGTTTTTAATGGATTATCGCGATGGGCAGTGGTGTGATCCTAGAGTCGTTCCTTATGGCCCCTTTCAAGTCGCACCGGGCGCCATTGCGCTGCACTATGGTCAGTCGGTATTTGAGGGCGCAAAAGCCTTTCAACATGAAGACGGCGAAATCTACACTTTCCGAATTGATAAAAATGCCGAGCGACTTAATCGTTCGGCCGATATTCTTTGTATTCCCGCATTGCCTGAGCAGATGCAGATTGATGCGATCAACGCGTTGATCGATGTCGATCGTTTGTGGTTTCCAATGCAAGAGGGCGCTTGTCTGTATATCCGTCCGTTTATCTTCGCCACTGAAGATCGTTTATCGGTTAGCCCGAGTGAACAATACACCTTCTGCGTCATGCTAAGTCCAAGCGGCCCTTACTATAGCGACGGCTTTGATAAGGCGATTCGTTTGCTGATTAGCGAGCGTTTTCACCGTGCTGTTTCTGGTGGTACTGGCGCATCAAAGGCGGCAGGTAACTACGCGGCATCACTTAAGGCGGGTAAAGCTGCTGCAGAGTATGGTGCAGCGCAGGTGCTGTATCTGGATGCTAACAATAAGCAGATTGAAGAAGTGGGCGCGATGAACCACTTCCACGTGCTGAAAGATGGCAGCATTATTATCCCTAAATTTACCGACACTATCTTAAAGTCGATTACCTCACAGTCAATTCTCGATTTGGGCGAGTTACTGGGCTGCGACGTACGCCAAGAGACGGTGATGCTGGATAAGTTTATTAGTGACATCGAGTCAGGTGAGATTATTGAAGCAGGTGGCTTTGGTACTGCAGCCGTGGTCTCTCCAGTAGGCTCTTATATCTTTGAGGATAACCGCATCGTCACGGTTGGTGATGGCGAAGTAGGTGAGCACACTAAGCGAATTTATAAGGTGTTAACCGAGATCCAAAAAGGCCATATTCAAGGGCCTGAAGGCTGGGTGCAGCACGTAAAGCGTGTGCAAAGTTAACTAGATTAACTAGATTAACTAGATCTAAAAAGGCTCCTAAATAGGAGCCTTTTTTGTTATTTTTAAAGCAATACTCATTAGTCTTATACAAATCAGTCTTATACAGATTGGGCTTGTACAAATTGGTATTGCACTGATTAGCATAAGACTACAATAGCCACCATATTATTTGGCGACAGCAGTAAATTTACAGCTCTACCGTGGCATTTACTTTTACAGCCTGGCGAGTGATGTTGTATGCCGTGGCAAAAAATTGATAGTCGTCTACACCGACCAATAACTCAGCAGGAACCCTAGTGCCATTGGCAGTATTTTTCATGGTGACTTGACTCATCTGTCCGTTTGTATTGACTACAAACGATACCTCATAAACTGCTTTATGTTTGCCAGTGTTGATATGAGTGTCTGTTGGGAGTAGTTGCTGCCAATCAATAAGCTTGTCTCTTGTTACCCAGTAGCGGGCCATATCACTACCACTGAGCTCAATAATTTGTTGGCGACTTTGATCTACGCCTTGAGTGGCGCAGGCGGTATTTACCAAAACGGATAAGAAAATGAACAACACACTGGCTAAATGATTCTTGTGATACATTTTGTTTCCCTTGTTGCATCAATGTTTAAAGTCGAGGTTAACTTATCCAGTTATTGGCTATAAATCCAGTCAATAATTTGACCGTGACTATTTTTCATTAGGGCTTTATAGGGCAATGTTGTTAATTGGTTTGAATAGGAAGGGAGTATATCTATCTGGGTAGAGGAACATACTGTTTTTACGCTCAATTATAGCGATATCGTTTTTATTGGTTTATGAGTATATTGCATTGGTATTATTGACGTTTTTGTGACTTGCAATTGATTTCAAAATAAAGAAAAGGCCGCATTTAAAATGCGGCCTGATTATTGATGGGCAGAAAATGATAGTTATTGTTTAGGCTTAACAACAATATGTTCGCTAGAGCTATTATGCTTAAGCATCAATTGGTGGATCTCTTCATCTTTCCTTTCCCAAAGTTCATTGAGCCAGCGTTGAAAGTCGACGCGGTAAGAAGCTTCAGAAAAATAACGCTTATTATCCACTTCAGGCACAGGTAGTACTTTTACGCGCACGACAATTTTCTTCATGCGGCCATGCATTACTTCATATAAGGCATCTTTTTTAAATACTTCGGGGTAAAGAACCGTCACGTCGAGGACATTGGTGAACTGCTCGCCCATTGCCGAAAGGGCAAAAGCAATCCCGCCTGCTTTGGGGCGTAATAGATAGCGGTAAGGCGAATCTTGGCGTGTATGCTTCTCTTCTGTAAAACGGCTGCCTTCAACATAGTTGATGATAGACGTGGGCATGGTTTTAAACTTTTCACAGGCTTTGCGAGTAGAGGCTAAATCCTTACCCTTGAGCTTAGGATTTTTCTTTAACTTAGCCGGGCTAGTACGGCTCATAAAGGGCATATCCAGTGCCCAGCAACCCAAGCCTAAGCACGGCACATACATAAGCTCTTTTTTAAGGAAAAACTTGAGCATGGGAATATGGTTACGTAACACATAAGTTTGCGCAGCAATATCAAAACCACTGAGGTGGTTACTGATCAGCAGATACCAACTCTTTTTGTCGAGATTCTCTAGCCCTTCTACATCCCATTCAATGTCGGCGAGTAGATATAAAATCCCTCCATTACAGGTAGCCCAGGCCCACATGAAGCGATTCATGATATGGGTTAAACCGTTACGAGCAGCGGTAAAAGGCAGTAGCAGCTTAATGATGCCACCTATGCTGATAAGTGATGCCCAAAAAGCTGTATTAATGATCAATAACAGGGTACTTATAAAATATAAGATGGGTGCAGGTAAAAAGTTTAACATCTTGCTCTTATGCCTCTTCTCGGGTGTTTTCTGCTTGTGCTAATTGGGCTAGAACCTGATCTTTCTGCTGCCAGATAAGGTTTAACTCTTGCTGGAATTGAATTTTAAATTGACGGTCCTTGATATAATCACCGCGCAGTTCATCGCTAATATTATTAACCGTGATATGAACTCTAACTTCTTTGACTTGGCCACTAATGTACTCCCAGTAGGTTGGCACCTTGCCGGGGTAATAGATAGAAACGTCGACTAATTTATCAATATGCTCGCCCATTGCTGAAAGGGCAAAAGCCATTCCGCCAGCTTTAGGCTTAAGCAGGTGAGCAAAAGGTGAGTTCTGTTTGTTGTGCTTACTAGGATGGAAACGGGTACCCTCAACAAAGTTCATTACGCTGACAGGTTTGCTTTTGAACTTGGCGCAGGCCTTACGCGTGATCTCGATATCTTTGCCACGTAATTTAGGGTTTTTCTTTAATTGTGCGTTGCTATAACGACGCATAAATGGAAAGTCCAGCGCCCACCAGGCGAGCCCCAGTACAGGTACAAAGATCAATTCTTGTTTTAAGAAAAACTTCAAAAAGGGGATTTTACGGTTAAAAATTCGCTGCAAGATGAGGATATCTACCCAAGACTGGTGGTTAGCGATAACCATATACCACTCTTTGGTAGACAGCTCGCTATCACCTTCAATCGTGAGTTTGATCGGATGCAGTCGGTTTTCGATAAAGCCATTGACGCTGATCCAGGCGCTGGCACAAAAATCGAGGAAATAGGTGCAACCCTTGCGAGTCACATTTAAAGGAATGAGCTTAAAAATGCTCATAATAAGAATTGGGGTGACCCAAAATAACGTGTTAATAAAATAACACAAGAAGGCAAAGCTTCCTCTAATGCGTGACACTATCGCGCCCATTAACAACCTCAAGAAAAAAATTGGAGACTTATAGTACTCGTTGTCAGGTTTGGTCTCAATCTAGATGTTAAATTTCGACGATTAACGGTGCAGTCTATTAGTATTTAGGGAACGTTTGTGATTAATTATCAGCATGAGTGATGCTTGTTTATGAAAAGTCGTCACCAGTAAAGGTTAAGCCCCGGCAATGCCAGGGCTTAGATTTTTATATTAATGATTGAGAAGGTAAGATCTGAGTTCCGTTGCAGGTAAGGCTTTTGAGTAGAGCCAGCCTTGATGCAAATGAATCCCGAGCTTCTTAAGTTGTTCGGCTTGATTCTGGGTTTCAACTCCTTCAGCGATAAGAGCAATATTCATCTCTTTGGCGATGGCGACATAGGAGCGGATCAAAAACGGTTGATTATTTTCACTCGAGAGTATCTTGGTGAAGGCCTTATTAATCTTTAGGCAATCGAACTCCAATTGTTGAAGAAGCATACCGCCGCCGTAGCCTATGCCCACGTCATCTAACTTAATCCGACAGCCTAACTGTTTGCAGCCAGCGATAAATTCACGCATCGCCTGCCAGGATTCGATAGGCTGACGCTCTGTTAACTCAAAGCATAACTGATCAACCGGGTAACCATTATTGGCTAACTGTTGCAGGTAAGAGAGTACCCGGCCTTGCTCTATTTGCTTGGCGCTAATATTGATACTGCATCTAGCGATCTGATTACTTTTCAGTAACGATTTTAATTCACTGAGAGCCGTTTTTATCATCCATTGCGTCAGTTTTGGCATTATCGAGTCTTGCTCTAACATAGATATATAACTGCTGGTCTCTCGATGTTTACTGCCTTTTGTGCGCCACCTTAATAGGGTTTCCACACCAAAAACACGTCCATTGTTAGTATCAATAATCGGCTGATAGGCAAGGTAAAAATCGCCTTGATTCGACGCAGATACAAAGCGACGGTGCCAATATAATTTAAATATGCGTTCGCGAAAGAGGTAGAGGATCCCCGCTAACAGCGAGGTTGGAATGAGTAATAACAGGAATATGATCAACCATAAGTGATTTCTAGCGGTTTCATTGGCGATTAAGGTGTACTTAAACTCAGAGTCTTTGGCTTGATATTCGATACTGGCAAACGGGTTGCAATCGGTATTACGGCTTACCCAATCATGGCCATTAACCTTGATATCGATGCCACCGCATATCTTGCAGTTAGTTAAAATAGTATTGATAGCATCAGCCGATTGTACTGGCACAAATATATGAGCAGTGCTGCTTGCCGCGCTGGCATAAATGGTTTTTTGTCTATTAAAGGTACGGTGATCTTCGCCATCAAACAGGGCGTGGCCGTCTATATCGCGGCTTAATAACCGACTTCCTTTAGGAACTGGCCAGCGGCCAATCGCCGAGCAAATAAGTGTTTCATCGTTAAACTTAACCCAGGGAACAGGTTGATCACTTTGTTCGAACAGCTTCTGTTTCAGCGAATTTATGGTTGCTTCAGAGCAGTGTGTTTCTTGCTCTTTATTGAGCATCGCTTGCACTTCTTTCATCTGCGTTTTTGCAGCGAGCAAGCGTGTTTGATACTCATTATCCAGTTGTACGGCCACTGCGGTAAGCTGGCGAGTGAGTTGGTAATGGCTTAAACCAAGAGACGTTGCCAGCAATGCGATAAAAATGAGCCCCGCAGCAAGGGATTTAACGGCATATTGACTGTTATATTTGAATTTACTTGGCATGTTATGGGTCATTAATATCTTAAAAATGATGGTAATAGTGAGTTTACCGGGGTGGCAGATAAACTTATCTCTACCTCATTCGGTTCTGAACGTTACTCTTGTTGGCGTGAATGCTATAAAAAAGCTGTTAGATATGATCTAAGTAGGCAAATGTTTGCGACTTCAATATCATCGCGTTAACGAAGCTGGCGGAATTTACTGGAATCTGGGGTTTGATACAACTGATTTGTGCAAATATTGACAGATTTTTATGTAACCCTAACTTAAGTGCTTGTTAGTTAACTTTCGTATTTCAAAAGCACAGCTTAAATGTATGTGGCGACTTATTCATAGCAGCACTGCAACAAATTGCAGTAAAAGGTTAAGGGGCGGATTTCAACCTATTAAACCGACAAAGTTTACAGCAACTCATATTTAGTGGTTATTGCCTCGATAATGAGGCCAGTAACCTATCCATAGCGCGATACCCTAAGGCTTGCGCTATGTGAGAGCGGCTTACGTTAACTTCCTGCTGTAAATCGGCAATAGTACGGGCAACACGTTGTAAACGATGATAGCTGCGCACCGATAAGCCGAGTTGATTGACGCTTTGCTCCAAAAAAACCAGGTCGTTATCATCAAAGTTAGCATCTTGTTTTAGCTGTTTACCCGATAGTTCGCTGTTGAGTACGCCAGAGCGAGCGAGTTGCGTCTCGCGCGCTTGTTGTACGCGTTTAGCTATCGTGGCACTGGTTTCGGCTTGGTTGTTGTGGCTATTGAGTGCACCTAATGGCAGTTTAGGCACGTCTATGGTTAAGTCGAATCGGTCGATAAATGGCCCAGATAACTTAGAAAGGTAACGCAGGATCTGTTCATTACTGGATCTGCCATTGTCGCTATCACCGCAAGGGCTAGGGTTCATCGCGGCAATTAACTGAAATCGGCTAGCAAAAGTCAGCTTTGCTGCGGCTCTTGAAATGCTCACTTCTCCTGTCTCCATAGGTTCGCGCAAACAATCGAGCACTTTTCTTGGGAACTCCGCCACCTCATCAAGAAAGAGCACGCCTCGATGAGCTAACGAAATCTCACCGGGTTTGGGCTGAGCACCACCGCCGACCAAAGAGATAGCTGAGCAGGTGTGGTGTGGGCTTCTAAAGGGACGTTGATAAAAGCTATCAGGCTTAATATTATGCCCTGCAACAGAGTGAATCGCAGCGACCTCTAAGGCCTCGTTATACGCTAAGTGCGGCAGCAGCTGCATCATGCGACTGGCAAGCATGGTTTTACCTGTGCCAGGTGGCCCCAGCATCAATAAGTTATGATTGCCCGCCGCTGCGATTTCAAGCGCTTGCTTTGCTTGATGTTGACCAACAACTTCACTCATACAAGATAGCGGTTCAGTTTTATCTTGTGTCAGCCATTCAAGGTTAAGGTCGATACTGGGCAGTTGTGATTGGCCGTGCAGGTAGGCGACGAGTGACTGCAAATGTGTAGCAAATAGCACCTTTTCAAAGCCGACAAGTTCGGCATCCTCACGGTTATCAATGGGAAGAACTAAGGTGGTGTTTTGTTTGCTGGCATCGACGATGACAGGCAGCAAGCCTTGGCAATAGCGAACATGGCCAGAGAGCGCCAGTTCACCGACAAACTCATGTTGCTCGATAGAGTTGAGTGGAATTTGTTTTGAGGCGGCGAGTATGCCAATAGCGATAGGCAGATCGTAGCGGCCGCCATGTTTGGGTAGATCCGCAGGGGCTAAGTTAACGGTGATGCGGCGCATGGGGAATTCAAAGCCGGCGTTGATAAGTGCGCTACGCACTCGTTCTTTGGCCTCTTTGACTGAAGCTTCGGGCAGTCCGACGAGGCTAAATGCTGGTAGTCCGTTGCTAAGGTGGACTTCGACTTGTACTGCAGGGGCTTGGACACCGAGGCTAGCGCGGGTGGCAACACAGGCGATGGGCATAAACAAATCCTTTTGTTTTATGGATTGTTTTAGTTTAGCTAAAGTTTTGGGGTTTGCTTAACGTAGCAAACGGTGACTTGTTGTTAGCAATCAAACTTCGTTTGATAAAGGGTCGTCAGGCTGCGCCTAATTAAAGTCGTGAGCTTCCAGCTCACAATAAGAGTACCAAGCTGCGCTTGAGCTTTACGTTAGACTGCGTCTAACAGTTAACGTCGTGGCGCTTCGCCCACACCCGAGCCAAGGGGGAAAGCGCTTGTCCCCCTTAGCGAACCCTCAGCGCCCCCGACGAAGTTGTTGATCCTCAGTCATTTTCGAAAATCGCTATCGCCTCAGAATCGCCATCCATGGCTCTACTAAGGCTACCTCGTCATCCATGACTCGCTCACGCGATTTATCTTCAATGACCCTCGGCAACTCCGAGGGGGAAATGGTGTTTTCTGTAGGGATTGTTGAGTTTGATAACAGTAAGGTTATGGTTAACAAAGCAATTCACTGTAACAGTCTTAGGAGGGGGAAACTATAGTGCTTAGAAATTTACAGTGAGGAAAATACTTTAGATTGATAGCAGAACATTGACAGCGAAGCCTTTCAGAACAGCTATTAGAGATTAATCACGCTCGCCCATATACAGGTGGCAAGCGGGGATCTTGGTGTGACTAATTGGGTTTATCTAAGAAGGACATAACCTCTTGCTTGATTGAATCTGCAAGTGATATTAGAGCATCATCAAAATTTGAGCGTTCTTCTTCAATCATTACTGATGAATTTTCATTAGATGGATCTGTTATCAATGAATGAACAGCTTCTATAAAATTATCAGCCATATCTGCGACATTTATTAGCTCTTCTTTAATTAGGAAATTCATTTGAATAATCCCTATGCTTTTAGATAGTAGGCTTCTAATTTCATAAATATCATCATGTATTTTTTGTACTTCTTCTATTTCTTGATTCTCTTTAAGAGCTTGAGTTTTAGCCCTGACGAGGGTTTGAGAAACGATATATTTAATATCTTCCAATATAAATATTATCTCCTCAGCTTTATCCTGTTTCCTTTCACGTTCTTTAGTATTCAAATCATGTTCATGTTGCTTCTTTTGCCTAATATCAAACCAGACTTGAGTAACAACAACAGCCGCGATAGCAACGACAAACGACACCATTGTAGCCACAGGTGGGTGCAAAATAATAAAGTTGAGGAAAGCCTTACCCCATAGGTAGCTAGCCAATATAGCTATAAAACTAATAACACCTAAAAAAATGCGCATGCAACTGATTCCATTATGAAAACAGCTTTAATTCTAATCTAAATATATTCATGAAGATAGAACAAGAGGCTGAGCATTGATAAATTAAAGATCCTAAGCTTCAGCTTTCCCCACTCCAAACATACGCTGAAAGCCAAACGACTCCGCTTTTCTAACCTAGTGTAGATATGTCTGAGGCCTTTGATGGCATGGATGCCATCGTAGAGCTCACACGGATGTGCTTGCAGCGTGCCTCAGTCATATCTGCACATGCGCTGGCCGCAGGCCATTGGAACCAGTGATGCTGGAAGTTGCGTCACAGCTTCAAATGACAATGAAGCCAAAGGTTCACCGCTTTAGATTTTTCCCACTCAAAACATACGCTGAAAGCCAACGACTCCGCTTTTCTAACCTAGTGTAGATATGTCTGAGGCCTTTGATGGCTTGGTGAGAGATAACGAAGTTATCAAGCTCTCGAACGAGAGGCATGGATGCCGAACTGGCTTTTAAACATGGATGTTGTTTGCCATCGTAGAGCTCACACGGATGTGCTTGCAGCGTGCCTCAGTCATATCTGCATATACGCTGGCCGCAAGCCATTGGAACCACCAATGTAGGAAGTTGGTTTGAAGATTCAAGCGATGAAGAATCTAAAGGTTCATCGCTGTAGATTGAAAGCCTGCGTCCGTTTCACGCAAATGAAATCATGCCTAAAGGGGATCCCCTTTGGCAGAAAACACCAACGTTGTGCAAAACTCAACCCCATTATCTTGAGGCAGATAATCCCACCCCATGCGTTCACAGATGCGCTCGACAATAACCAATCCAACACCGTAGCCGGCATTGTAAGTTTCATTACCTTCATGGCGATTGGTAATCGTTAACGTATGTCCTGTGAGCACTATCTCGATATCGCCAACGCTGTAACTAAAAGCATTCTTAATGACATTGTTAAGCACGATGGCAATAAAGCTCTGTGGTGCATGGATGAGTTCGGCGTCGTTTACACTTAAGTCGTAACAAGTATCTTGTCTGGCAAATAACTCTTTCATCTCGAGCAGCTGTTTACGTAGCGCGTCCTCTAGGCTGACATCGGCATAGTAACGTTGGCTAATCGACTCTTTACCCAAAAGTAGAAAGGTGTCGGTGAGTACCTGCATCTCGTCACTGGCTCGCTGTAGACGCTTTACCGCATTGACGGCCAGTGGGTGCTGGTCGGGGATTTTTGCCAAGAGTTCGGCTGAACCTTTTATCACAGTGATAGGGGTTCTTAGCTCGTGGGAGGCAAAGTGACTGAACTCCTTTTCACGTTGAAAGAAGCCATTGATATCGTTGCGGCTATCTAGCAGTGTTTGCTCGATATTGCGGGTTTCGACAAAATGGGTATCAACGCTAAAGTCGGGGTCATCTGGCGCCATTTGGGTGATTTTGTGTTCAATTATCGTCAGCGGCTTGGATAGGGTACGGATAAAGTACAAACTATATATCGTCATTAATAGACCGATAAGTAGCCCTAGAATGAGAATGTAATCGTGTAAGTGCTCCTCGTACTCATCAAGGTAGTCATCGGCATCATCTTGAAACACAACATACATTAACCCTTTATTCGACGGGTGCAGGGTCACAATAAAGTGCTTGTCTTCTTCGCCGATTAACTTTTCATATAGACCTGGAGAAGTATAAGCTTTGAGCCATTCAGGAATGTTTTGCTCACTCCAATAGGTGGTGAATTCATTGGTATTGGGCAGGACGGTTTTATCACCATAAAGCTTGTAGTCCTGCTTATAGCGATATACTTCTGTGTCTAACCAGTGATTCAGGCTGATCTTTTCAATTTGGTTTTCAGCAATATAAATAAGCGACCAAAATAAGCTGAACATGGCAAAAGTCATCAAACCGAAACTCCAGCGGATTTTTCGGTAGATGCTAGGGAACTGCTTATGCTTTAAGGCGGTAACCTTGTCCATGTATTGTCTCTAATCGTGAGTGTTCGAAGCCTTTATTAAGGGCTGTTCTTAGACCGTATATGTGGCTACGCAGTGCATCACTTGGAGGGGATTCATCGCCCCAAACCGCATCGCTCACATCTTGCCGGCTAACAATACTCGGTGCCCGCTTAATCAGCACTTTTAATATCTTCAGCTGAATACGGCTGAGCTTAATGGGTAACTCTGAGCGAGTCACAATATCTGTTTGCGTATTAATCTTGATGTCGGCAAACATCAGTGTGCCTATATCTTGGCGTGGACCGCGATTACTAAGCGCGTGTAATCGTAGGCTGAGCTCTTGCATGGCAAAGGGCTTGAGTAAGTAGTCATCACCTCCCGCTTTAAAGGCGGCGACTTTATCCTCGAGACTGTCTTTGGCTGTTAAGAACAAAATGGGTGTGTTGCAGTATAGGTCTTCGCGTAATTTACGCACTGCGCTGATGCCATCAAGTTTTGGCATCATGATATCCATAATAATCACATCGTAACTATTTTCAAATAGTAAATTGATTGCCGCTTCACCGTGATAGGCACAGTCAATCACCATGCCCTCTAGTTCCAAGTAGTCGGCGATTGTTTGACTTAGGTTATGGCTGTCATCAACAATTAGCACTTTCATAAATTATTTTATCTTTCTTCACGATCGCTTCACGGTTCAAGTTTTAACATACAGCCATATTTGATAATCATCTTACAAAATAAGGGTATTTAGATGAAAAAAATAGCTTTAGTTTCAACAATTGCTCTGATTTTAACTGCTTGTGGCGGTGGAAGCGATAGTTCTTCTGACAACGGTAACACTGGTGGCGATAATAATAACGGCGGCGGTGTAGTTACGGCTCCTGCAGCGGTTAAAGGCACGATTGATAAAGTCGATGCTGCGCAAAATAAAGTTGTTGTAAACGGTTATAGCTATGATGTTGCTGGCGTATCTTACGGTGACGTTAAACTAAATATTAACGATTTGCAGCCTAATATGATGGTGCAAGTCGGTGCTGCGCAAAAAGCGGCAGCTGTTCAAGTAAGTCTTGAGCCAACCATTACCGGTAAAGTGACAGCAATCGACCCTGCTGCGGGTACATTTGATGTTAACGGTATGACGTTAACCTACAAGTTACCTAACGAAATTGAGTTAGGTGATTGGGTGATGGTGTCGTCATTACCAACCGCTGATGCTGGTTATAAAGTGTTATCTGTCGTTAAGTTTGAAAATGAAGACCTAGTTGGCCACTATGAAGTGGAAGGTCTGTTATCGGGTTTAGATGATAGCGCTAAAAGCTTCAAGCTTGGTGCAGCACTAACAGTTGATTACTCTGGCACTGCAGCTCACAACATTGAAGGCGTGCTTGCTAATGGCCAGTGGGTTGAAGTAGAAGGCACAATGAACCTTAATACACTTGAAGCAACAAGTGTTGAAGTTGAAAACTATAGCGATCTCGCTAACGACACCGAAGTTGAAGGTATTGTGACTTGGGTTGACGCACAACAAACTGCGTTTGAACTTAACTACCAAGGCCGTTTTGTTGTTAACAACCAGACTAAGTTTGAAGATGGCTTGAAGGCTGATCTTAAACAAGGTGCCTTAGTTGAAGTGACTTCAGTTAAGCAAGGTACGCAGCAAGTGGCGACCGAAGTTGAGTTCGATGATGACAGCTCAACGGGTAACGACAACACGGGTAACTGGAAAGAGTTTGAGCAAGAAGGTTTTGCTACAACTACTGATTCTGTGGCCCAAAGCTTTGTTATCAATGGCGTTACCGTTTTCGTAGATGCAAGTACGCAATATGAAGACAGAATTACGTTTGATACGATTACCCAGCAACGCATCGAAGTTGAAGGTGTGGTGATGAACGGCAAAAACATTGCTCGCGAAATCGAAGCTGATAACGATAACGACTAAGCGTTTTGTTGCCTCGGCTTTTGTTTGAAAGCTACTGTTGAAAAGAGTCCTGTAGGCTAGTGTAGAGTTGATACTAGATTAGCCGATGAAAATGCCTTCCTAATTGGAAGGCATTTTTGTATCTGCTATTTATGCCAACGTTTTATCAAAGCCGATTGGATAGTGAATCACCTGTTTTTAAATTGCCATTTTTTTAATTGCCTGTATTTGCATAGATGGCACGTAAAATGTTACTGGGCTGAATATCCATAGCGTTAGTTTGTAAACTCTTTATTATAGCCAGATATATCTTAGGCTATCCCTAGAAGGTTGATTGTGAAACAGCTGGATTTCAATTTACTCCGAGTATTAGAAGTGCTGCTTGAAGAGCAGAGTGTTACTGCGGCGGCATCGAGACTGCATTTGAGTCAGTCTGCGGTGAGTAAGCAGTTGAGTAAATTGAGAGAAACCTTCGACGATCAACTATTTGAACGCACAGCTTATGGCTTAAAGGCCACGCCTCGTGCGCTGAAATTAGCCCCTGAGCTGCGGGATGTGCTGCAAAAACTGGATCAATTTACTCGTCCTAGCACCTTCGAGCCCGCTGAGAGTCAACGTCGTTTTCGAATGCATATTGTTGAAACGGCTTACTCACTGACTTACCCCTATTTTATGCCAAAGCTGCTAAAACAAGCGCCGCAGGTGAGCATTAATGGCCATACTTGGTCGCATTCTAGTATGGAACAGTTATTACGCTGTGAAATTGATATGGGCATTATCTGCCGTGAGTGGGATAAACGTTCTTTGCTGCATATGAATAACTTGCCGGAGGAGTTAGGCGCGGCAGAGCTTATTCGTGACTACCCAGTGTGTTTGTTAAGACGCGATCACCCTGCGCTAAAAGAGCCATGGAACTTAGAGACTTTTCTCAAATACCGTCACCTGCAGGTGGCCTTTGGTGGTTTGGAGCAGTGGTTGCTTGATGATGTACTGCGTTTAGAACATCTGCAGCGTGATATCGCGGTTAACATGACCGACTTTAATTGCGCAATGGATCTATGTGAGCACAGCGATCTGATCTTGTGCGCGCCACGAAAGTATATCCAGCAGATGATGGTTAACTATGATCTGGTGTGCCTCGATGTGCCAGTGCATGTTGAGCCCGGTGCCTATGTGTTAGTTTGGCATAAACACTTTAATCTCGACCCTAGCCATCGTTGGCTGCGTAACCTGATTATTGATGGCGTTCGTGACAATCGAAAAGACTAGCCGCAGCAGACTTCGAAAGACAAGAATGAACCACGGAGAACACGAAGAGCACGGAGAAGAGCAATGCCGAGCTTTTGCTTTTCTTCGAGTCCTCTGTGTAGCAAACGAAGTGAGCGCTTCGTGGTGTATGGCTGTTAACGCAAAGAACCCCGTTTGTGCTGGAGCCTTAGTTTTTTGTTTTGAATCAGGTTTGGGCTTAACTTGCCTACATGACTTAATCAGTTGCTGTTGTAAGCGTTTACTCTTACAACAGCAACCTAATTCAATATGAGCAGATATTGATGGCGTATGACTCTAATATCAATGGTGTACTCGGTTATATCGCTTGCAGAAAGGCTGCTATTACCGGTTCATCGAGCCGTTTACTCTTACAGCAGCAGCCTAGTTCAAAGGGTGGGATGTCTATGGGTGATGTTAGCAGCTGAATACGGTCGCGTACTGGACTGTTATTGATCACCACCTCTGGCGTAATGCTGACTCCACAACCGAGCGCCACCATAGAAGCGATCGCTTCTTGTCCTGATACCTGAGCATAGATATTGGGGATTAGGCCTAATGACTTAAACCAGTTATCGATACGCTTTCGCCCAGGTCCATGCTCCGGCACGATAAAGGGCAGCCTGTCCCAAGGGATATAAGATTCAGTTAATAACTTTTGCACTTGGCATCTAAAGGTGGGGGCGATAATAGACAAAGGCACATCATCAATCTTGGCAAAGTGCAGATTATCGGGAAACGGATCGGGCAGCGCGGCGATGGCGATATCGGCGCGGTTGTTGCGCACTTCATTAACCGCATTCGCGGCATCACCAGTGGTGAGGGCTATCTCAACTTGCGGGTGCTCACGTCTAAAGCGATCCAGTAATCCGGGGAGATGACTATAGGCGGCTGTTACTGAGCAGTACAGATTGAGCTTACCTCTGAGTATGTCCTGCTTAGGATCGATCTTAGTTTTAAGCTTTGCCCACTGATCTAAGGTTAACTCGGCAAAGTGTCGATACTCTATGCCTGCACTGGTTAACGTCACACTGCGATTATCACGTTGAAACAGCTGCGCCCCCACTTCCTCTTCTAGCCTTTGCATGGCACGGCTTAAGGTCGATGGGCTCACATGCATGGCCTGGGCTGTTCTAGCAAAGTGCAAACTATCGGCAAGATGCAGGTATAGCTTGATGGTTCGAATATCCAAAGTGATCTCTCCGTTAGTAGTGCCGACAAGCTTTATGTTGCAAAAAATGCAACGTGATGTTTCGAATATATCATTTTAAGCAATGAAATGCTTGCGCTATAGTGAGTTCAATCACAGCGTGACTCGCTATCGAGTCGGCCCGTTTAACTGTCCAGAATCAAGGTGGTATATCAGATGGCTAACTATTTTAACTCTCTGAATTTGCGTCAACAATTACAGCAGCTGGCTCAATGCCGCTTTATGGATCGCAGTGAATTTAGCGAAGGCTGCAACTTTATCAAGGGTTGGAACATCGTTATTCTTGGTTGTGGCGCTCAAGGCCTTAATCAGGGCTTGAATATGCGTGACTCAGGTCTAAATATCTCTTTTGCATTGCGTGAGCAAGCCATTAGCGAAAAACGTGATTCTTACCAGAAAGCGACGGGTAATGGTTTCCGTGTTGGCACTATCGAAGAGCTAATCCCAGAGGCGGACTTGGTGTTAAATCTGACGCCAGACAAGCAACACACTAACGCTGTTAACACGGTTATGCCATTGATGAAGCAAGGTGCAACCCTGTCTTATTCTCACGGTTTCAACATCGTTGAAGAAGGCATGCAGGTTCGCCCAGATATCACCGTTATCATGGTTGCTCCTAAGTGCCCTGGTACTGAGGTGCGCGAAGAGTATAAGCGCGGCTTTGGTGTACCAACACTGATTGCCGTTCACCCAGAGAATGACCCTAAGGGTGAAGGTTTTGATATCGCGAAAGCTTATGCCAGTGCAACTGGTGGCGATCGCGCTGGTGTACTGCATTCTTCTTTCATCGCTGAAGTGAAATCAGATCTGATGGGTGAGCAAACTATCCTGTGCGGCATGCTGCAAACGGGCGCAATCTTAGGTTACGAGAAGATGGTTGCCGACGGTATCGAGCCAGGTTACGCGGCCAAGCTTATTCAGCAAGGTTGGGAAACCACCACTGAAGCACTGAAGCATGGCGGCATCACCCATATGATGGACCGACTATCAAACCCTGCAAAAATCAAAGCGTTTGATATGGCTGAAGAGTTGAAGGTTATTCTTAAGCCTTTGTTCGAAAAGCATATGGACGACATCATTGGCGGTGAATTTTCTAAGACCATGATGGCTGATTGGGCTAACGACGATGCGAACTTGCTTAAGTGGCGTAGCGAAACCAACGACACAGGTTTTGAAAATGCACCAACATGCGATGAACATATCGATGAGCAGGCGTATTTCGATAAAGGTATTTTCTTAGTTGCGATGATCAAAGCCGGTGTGGAATTGGCGTTCGATACCATGGTTGCAGCGGGCATCATCGAAGAGTCGGCTTACTATGAGTCACTGCACGAAACACCGCTGATTGCTAATACGATTGCACGTAAGCGTTTGTATGAGATGAACGTGGTGATTTCAGATACCGCTGAATACGGCTGTTACCTATTCAACCATGCGGCATTACCATTGCTAAAAGACTACGTTGCTAATATGTCTGCCGAGTACCTAGGTGGTGGTTTGCAAGACACCAGCAATGGCGTCGATAACGTACGTTTAATTGAAGTCAACGCGGCAATTCGCTACACAGCAGTTGAAGAAGTGGGTGCAGAGCTTCGCGGTTACATGACTGAAATGAAGCGTATCGTAGAAGAAAGCTAATGACTTTTTACTAAGAGTCTACACATAGGTTTGTGCAGACTCTTGGTGTCTTAAATCGGCATTAGAGGCAAAAATTTTTTCTATAAATCATTAACGATTAATACCTTAATGACATTAATTACGTCAGGCAGAACATCATTTATTTCGATGCAGTTGGCGGCCTAAACCGCTTATACAAGATGATAATTTTTGATGATAAAAGTTTTTTATTGTGTTTTTTATAGGCTTTGTGTTATTCCTTAATGTACTGAATTTAAGCAAAGACCCTGATTAGGAAGCCAGTCGAATATGTTTAACCAAGCTGCCCAGCTCATTATTGTGATTATTACCGTGGTGATTATTAAATCACAGCGGGGGCCGCGCATATGGAATCGACACACCTAAACTAGGTTTAAGATTGCAAAAACCCCCGCTCCGAAAGGAACGGGGGTTTTTTCGTTTAAGGGCTTAGTAAAAGCAAAGCTTCTATCTAATCCCTTAAGAAATAAGTTAATTGTAATGGAGCGCTGATAGATGGAACAGAGGCAGATGGAGCAAGGGCAGATGATACGAGGCGCAGATGCAGTCATAAAGGCGATTGCCGCACACGGCGTGACCACTGTGTTTGGTTACCCTGGTGGCGCGATTATGCCGATTTATGATGCCCTCTACGGCAGCCCAGTAGAGCACCTTCTAAGCCGACACGAGCAAGGCGCGGCGTTTGCTGCCGTGGGATACGCTAGAGCGAGTGGCAAAACCGGTGTGTGCTTTGCCACTTCAGGCCCAGGTGCGACTAACCTGGTGACCTCATTGGCTGATGCTCTGTTAGATTCTGTGCCAGTGGTTGCCATTACGGGGCAAGTTTCTACTGCGGTTATCGGCACCGATGCCTTTCAAGAGATCGATGTTTTAGGTCTGTCACTTTCGTGTACTAAGCACAGCTTTATGGTGACCCATGTCGATGAGTTAGTTCCTACACTCTATAAAGCTTTCGAGATAGCCGCATCGGGTCGCCCAGGCCCTGTTTTAGTTGATATTCCTAAAGATGTGCAAATCGCCATGCTTGAATACAAGACGCCATTGCAAGCGGTTAGCGTGGAGCCAGAGCACACTGCAGAACAGATTAAGCAAGCGCGCCAACTTATCGAACAAGCAAAGCAGCCCATGCTATATGTGGGTGGTGGTGTCGGCATGGCGAGCGCGGTTGAGCCACTTCGTGAGTTTATCAAGGTCACCGGGATCCCATCGGTAGCCACCCTAAAAGGGTTAGGCTCAATCACGTTAGAGACTCCGGGTTATTTGGGGATGCTGGGCATGCATGGCTCAAAGGCAGCTAACCTTGCGGTACAAGAGTGCGATCTGCTGATAGTGGTGGGGGCACGTTTTGACGATAGAGTGACAGGGCGTTTAGCCAGCTTTGCTGCAAACGCGAAGGTGATCCATCTTGATATCGATGCTGCGGAGCTAGGCAAGTTACGTCTACCAGAAGTGGCAATTGCGGGTGACCTACGCCAGATCTTACCGCTGTTAACTCAACATTTAGGCGAGCAGTTTGCACCGTGGCAAGCCAAGATTGAGCAGATGAAGCATGAGCATCAATGGCGTTATGACCGTCCGGGCGAGCTTATTTACGCCCCTGCTATGCTTAATCGTCTTGCGCATAAGTTGCCCCAAGATAGTGTAGTGGCCTGTGATGTCGGCCAGCATCAGATGTGGGTAGCGCAGCACATGTTTTTCAATCGCCCAGAAGATCACCTATCCAGTGCGGGTCTAGGCACTATGGGGTTTGGCTTGCCAGCTGCCATAGGCGCTAAAGTGGCGCGCCCAGATGCGACTGTTGTTGTGGTCTCGGGGGACGGCTCATTTATGATGAATGTGCAAGAGCTCACCACCATCAAGCGTAAGCGGTTACCGGTCAAAATCTTACTGGTTGATAACCAAAAACTAGGCATGGTGAAGCAGTGGCAGCAGCTGTTTTTTGAAGAGCGTTACAGTGAAACGGATCTGTCTGACAACCCTGATTTCGTCAAGATGGCATCGGCATTTGATATCCCGGGTCGTAATATTACTCAAGCGTGTGAGGTCGAAGCAGGGCTGGATCAACTGCTCAATAGCCAAGGGCCTTTTTTACTGCATGTATCGATTGATGATGCCCATAACGTTTGGCCATTAGTGCCACCAGGGGCGTCAAACCAGGACATGATGGAAGAGATGGATAAGCAAACTTAACGGCAAAAAGCGGTGAGTTTGAAACAAAGCACTAAAGCACTTAAGCATTTAGCATAAGCATAAGAGCATGAGCATAAGAGCATGAGCGATAAAGCAAGATGGAGAGCCTGAATATGAACAACTACTCATTAGCGTTAAACGTGCAGCAACAACCTGAAGTGTTAGAGCGCGTGCTACGCGTAGCTCGCCATCGTGGCTTTAAGGTCGCTAACTTGAGCATGCAGCTCAATAGTAATAACAGTACCAGCATCGATATGCTGGTGGAAAGTGAGCGTGAAATCGGCTTACTAACTAATCAAATAAATAAGCTTATTGATGTGATTGATTGCCAAGTATTGGTAAGCAATACCACAGCAGCATTAGAACAACATAAAGGGTGAGAATATGGCCGCTAAAACAGCAGAGTTAATTTGGTTCAATGGTGAAATGATGCCTTGGGGTGATGCTAAGGTTCATGTTATGTCTCACGCGCTGCACTACGGCACGTCAGTTTTTGAAGGCATTCGAGTTTATGATACTCACCGTGGCCCTGCAGGGTTTCGTTTAACAGAGCATGTTCAGCGCCTGTTTGATTCAGCAAAAATTTACCGTATGCCAATATCTTACAGCTTCGAGGATGTCATGCAGGCATGTAGCGACGCAGTATTAGATAATGGCTTAAAGAGTGCCTACATTCGTCCTTTAGCTTTTTATGGCGATGTGGGCATGGGGATCACTCCACCGAAAGATGCTCAGTGCGATTTATTAGTGGCCGCTTTTCCGTGGGGAGCCTACCTAGGTGAAGACAGCATGGATGCCGGGGTGGATGTGGCGGTAACCTCTTGGAATCGTCTCGCGCCCAATACCATTCCAACCGGTGCCAAAGCTGGTGGTAACTATTTATCGTCTTTGCAGATCTCTACTGAAGCTAAGCGTAATGGTTTCGATGAGGGTATTGCACTTGATACCAATGGATTAGTGAGCGAAGCTGCTGGTGCCAATATTTTTGTGGTAAAAAAGAACAAGATCTACACCCCGCCAGCAACAGCCGCTATTCTGATGGGGCTGACTCGAGACACTATTATGACCCTTGCCAGAGATAAAGGTTATCAAGTGGTGGAGGAGCAGATGTCACGCGAGTTTTTGTATCTTGCTGATGAGATCTTTATGACAGGTACTGCAGCTGAAATTGTACCGGTGCGCAGTGTTGATCGCATCGAAGTGGGCAGTGGTAAACGCGGCGAGATCACCAAAGAGATCCAGCAGAGTTTCTTCGGCCTGTTTAGCGGTGAAACCGAAGATAAATGGGGTTGGTTGGAGGCTTTAGAAGGTTAAAGGCAGGCCCTAGGTGCTAGGAAATGCTAAGAAAGGTCCTAGGAAAGCACAGGCTAAGACGAACGCTTCGCTAACGGATAACGGAACGTTCGCTTGCTCACTGACGGAAAGGCCGGGAAAGCAGGACCTAGGTGCTAGGAAAAGCCAAGAAAGGTCCTAGGAAAGCAGAGGCTAAGACGAACGCTTCGCTAACGGATAGCGGAACGTTCGCTTGCTCACTGACGGAAAATGGAAAAGCAGAACCTAGAACCTAGCACCTAGAACCTAGGTGCTAGGAAAAGCTAAGAAAGGTCCTAGGAAAGCATAAGCTAAGATGAACCGCGTTCGGAAAGGCCGGACGAACCAAGACGGTAAAGAGCCGGAAAGCTTAGACGAAACATAAAAGCTGAGAACGATATCTCAGGTTAACGAATTAGAAAATAGAAGGTGTGACAGATTTTTTAGGACCTAGGACCTAGGACCTCAACCCTTCTTTAAAACAAGGATAAAGCAATGCCAAAACTACGCTCAGCAACCAGTACCGAAGGCCGTAATATGGCAGGCGCTCGTGCATTATGGCGCGCGACGGGTGTTAAAGATAACGACTTTGGTAAGCCGATTATCGCTATCTCTAACTCCTTTACTCAGTTTGTACCAGGCCATGTGCATTTAAAAGATATGGGCTCCTTGGTTGCAGGCGCAATTGAAGAAGCGGGTGGTATTGCAAAAGAGTTTAATACCATCGCAGTCGATGACGGTATTGCCATGGGTCATGGCGGTATGCTGTACAGCTTGCCATCACGTGAACTCATTGCCGATAGTGTGGAATACATGGTTAATGCACACTGCGCCGACGCATTAGTGTGTATCTCAAACTGCGATAAGATCACCCCTGGCATGTTGATGGCATCACTCAGACTGAATATCCCAGTGATATTTGTCTCTGGTGGACCAATGGAAGCGGGTAAAACTAAGCTTTCAGGCAACATCATTAAACTCGATTTGGTCGATGCCATGGTGGCTGGGGCAGATGATCGCGTCTCCGACGAAGATAGTGAACAGATTGAGCGCAGCGCGTGCCCAACATGTGGCTCATGCTCTGGCATGTTTACCGCCAACTCGATGAACTGTTTAACCGAAGCGCTTGGTTTATCTTTGCCGGGTAACGGCTCAATGCTTGCAACTCATGCTGATCGCCGTGAGTTATTCCTTGAGGCGGGTCGCCGTATTATGGATTTAGCGACTCGTTATTATAAGCATGATGATGAATCGGCATTGCCACGCAATATCGCCAACTTTAACGCGTTTGAGAATGCGATGACGCTGGATATCGCCATGGGCGGATCAAGTAATACCGTATTACACCTGTTAGCAGCTGCGCATGAAGCGGAAGTTGATTTCACTATGGCAGATATCGATCGTCTGTCTCGCCTTGTCCCCCACCTTTGTAAAGTGGCGCCGTCTACGCCTAAATATCACATGGAAGATGTACACCGCGCGGGTGGTGTTATGGGGATTTTAGGCGAACTTGATCGTGCGGGCTTATTGCATAATGACGCCTACCACGTTGCAGGCGAAAACCTTGCCGCGGTATTAGCTAAATATGACATTGCCCAAAGCGATGATGCCGCGGTGCGTAAGTTCTTCTCAGCAGGGCCTGCAGGTATCCCAACCACTAAAGCCTTTAGCCAGGATTGCCGCTGGGACAGTGTTGATGATGACCGTAAAGAAGGTTGTATTCGTAGCCGTGAGTTTGCCTTTAGCCAAGAAGGTGGTTTGGCTGTGCTATCGGGTAACGTTGCCCTTGATGGCTGTATCGTTAAGACCGCGGGTGTTGAAGTTGAAAACCACACCTTTATCGGTAGTGCTCGGGTTTATGAGAGCCAAGATGACGCCGTTGCTGGGATCTTGGGCGGTGAAGTGGTTGCTGGCGATGTGGTGGTTATTCGTTACGAAGGCCCTAAAGGTGGCCCAGGTATGCAAGAGATGCTGTATCCAACCAGTTACTTAAAATCTCGTGGCCTAGGCACTCAATGTGCGCTGATCACCGACGGCCGTTTCTCGGGTGGCACTTCGGGTTTATCTATCGGCCATGTTTCACCAGAAGCGGCGGCGGGGGGCACTATCGGTTTGGTGCAAACCGGCGATCGCATTGAGATTGATATTCCAGCCCGTTCAATCAAGCTTGCGATAAGCGATGTTGAACTCGCGGCGCGCCGTACGGCGATGGAAGCGCTTGGCAAAGATGCGTGGAAGCCACTTGGTCGTGTAAGACAAGTTTCCTTGGCGCTTAAAGCCTATGCGTTACTTGCAACCAGTGCCGATAAAGGCGCTGTGCGCGATGCCAGCAAATTGGTTTAAGCAATTTTACCGGATAAAAGAGGTAGTTTATGTTGGCTCTAGCATCACAATCGCAACTGGATTTAGCCCATTATTATTTGCAGAAAATTTTACTGTCGTCGGTTTACGACGTGGCTAAAGTCACCCCGCTGTCGAGCCTTAATAAGTTGTCGGCGCGTTTGGGCTGTCAGGTCTTTTTAAAGCGTGAAGATCTGCAACCTGTGCACTCGTTTAAGCTGCGTGGTGCTTACAATAAAATTGCTGAGTTAACTGCCCAGGAGTGTGAGTGCGGCGTGGTTTGCGCCTCTGCCGGTAATCATGCTCAAGGCGTGGCGATGTCGGCGTCGGCGCGTGGTATTAGTGCGGTTATCGTGATGCCTGAAACGACCCCCGATATTAAGGTGGATGCGGTAAGGCGTTTAGGCGGTGAGGTGGTACTTCATGGGCAAGCGTTCGATCAAGCCAACGCTTATGCACAGAGCCTTGCTAAGAATGAAGGCCGAGTGTATGTCGCGCCTTTTGATGATGAAGCTGTGATTGCTGGCCAAGGCACGGTAGCGCAAGAGATGGTGCAACAGCAGCGCGATCTCGAAGTGGTATTTGTGCCAGTTGGTGGCGGTGGCCTGATTGCCGGTGTTGCTGCTTATTACAAAGCGGTGATGCCCCAGGTAAAGATTATTGGTGTTGAACCTGAAGATTCAGCGTGTTTAAAAGCGGCGCTTGAGGCTGATGAGCGGGTGATCTTACCGCAAGTAGGTCTATTTGCAGATGGCGTTGCGGTTAAACAAATCGGCGCTGAGCCCTTTAGGTTAGCCCGTGAGTATGTCGATGATGTGATCACCGTGACCTCTGATGAAATCTGCGCGGCGGTGAAAGATATTTTCGAAGACACCCGTGCGATTGCTGAACCTTCCGGCGCGTTATCGCTAGCGGGGCTGAAAAAATACATTGGCACTAAGGGTAAAGGCGAGAAAGTGGGCGCTATTTTAAGTGGCGCTAATGTGAATTTTCACAGCTTACGTTATGTGTCAGAGCGCTGTGAATTAGGCGAGCAAAAAGAGGCAATTTTAGCGGTTAAAGTGCCAGAGCGTCCGGGAGTGTTCCTGCGTTTTTGTGAGTTGCTGGATAAGCGCGCCATGACCGAGTTTAACTACCGCTTTAGCAGTCGTGACAAGGCGGTGGTGTTTGCTGGCATTCGGTTGACAGAAGGGCAAGTTGAGCTAGATGAGATTATCGCGAATCTCGAGTCTGAAGGCTTTGAAGTGCAAGACCTGTCGCAAGACGAAACCGCTAAACTGCATGTGCGCTATATGGTCGGTGGGCATCCGCCGGAGCCATTAGAGGAGCGTTTATTTAGTTTTGAATTTCCAGAGCACCCAGGTGCGCTGTTTAAATTTTTAACGACTTTGCAGAGTAAGTGGAATATCAGTTTGTTCCATTATCGTAATCACGGCGCGGCGTACGGTCGAGTCTTAGCGGGTTTTGAAGTGCCACAAAGTGATGCTTTGGCTTTTCAGCAGTTTTTAACTGAGTTAGGTTTCGTCTATCAAGAGGAAACCCATAGCCCAGCCTACCGCTTATTTTTAGATAATCGTAATTAGCGGGTTAGGTAACAAAAAGGCAGCCTCATTGACTATGATGCTGCCTTTTTTATGGGCGGGTATACCTTGGGAAATAGGAAATAATTTTTATCGGTTAGTAAGTTGATAATATTGGAACATATTCTGTAGTATGGTTGCTTAACTCGCTTTTTGTTCGAGTCGTTTTTTACGCTGATTAAGATAGAACAATAATAATATTCCACTAAAGACTGACTAACACCTAGGCTTGGCGATATGTATCGTTATAGCAGCATGGCAGCGGTCACACCTTAACCTTATCAAAACGAGAAGTTTTAGAGGAAATATCATGTTACCCGCACCTTTTATCGAGCCATTTAATCCGCCACGTCGCACTTTGATGGGGCCAGGGCCTTCAGATGTATACCCTGAGGTGCTCGCTGCTCAATCTAAGCCGACCATTGGTCACTTAGACCCGCTATTTGTCGAGATGATGGATGAACTTAAAGCACTTATCCAGTATGCCTTTCAGACTAAAAATGAGATGACGCTTGCTGTCTCTGCGCCTGGTAGTGCCGGTATGGAAACGTGCTTTGTTAATCTGGTTGAGCCCGGTGAAAAAGTAATTGTTTGCCGTAATGGCGTTTTTGGCGAGCGTATGCGTCAGAACGTTGAGCGTGTCGGCGGCGTTGCGGTTGTTGTTGATAATGAGTGGGGTAAGGCGGTAGATACCGACTTAGTTGCCAGTGCATTAGCGGCAAATCCAGATGCAAAATTCTTAGCTTTTGTGCATGCAGAGACCTCAACCGGTGCACTGTCAGATGCTAAAGCCTTATGTGCGCTGGCAAAACAGCATGATTGTCTATCGATAGTCGACGCGGTGACCTCGTTAGGTGGAGTTGAGCTACTTGTAGATGAGTGGGGCATAGATGCTATTTATTCTGGTAGCCAGAAGTGCTTATCTTGTGTGCCGGGCTTGTCGCCAGTGTCGTTTTCGCCTGCAGCTGTTGCCAAGTTAAAGGCACGTAAGACACCAGTACAAAGCTGGTTCTTAGATCAAACCTTAGTGATGGGTTACTGGGATGCATCGAGTGATGGTAAGCGAAGCTACCACCATACAGCGCCAGTGAATGCGCTTTATGCACTACATGAGTCACTACGCTTATTGTCAGTTGAAGGGCTCGAACTTGCTTGGCAGCGTCATGCCGATATGCATCAAGTGCTGCGTCACGGCTTGCAGCGTTTAGGGCTTAAATTTGTGGTGGCAGAAGCTGAGCGCTTACCTCAACTGAATGCTGTTTATATTCCAGATGGCATTGATGACGCTAAGGTTAGAAAGCAGTTATTAGAAAACTACAACCTTGAGATTGGTGCTGGTCTTGGTGCGCTTGCGGGTAAAGCCTGGCGTATCGGCTTGATGGGTTATGGTGCGCGCCGCGAAAACGTCGCTCTTTGCCTTAAAGCATTAGAAGAAGTATTGGCTTAGTTTGTAGACTAACAACAAGCGAAAAGAAGGCCGCTCTAATGAGCGGCCTTCTGTTCGCTTAAACCTGCTAGGTACTTTTGTTTAGCTTCAATCTGATCGCTATTAGCTGTACTAGAAGGTGTAATCGGCTTTTATCCAGGCGGTGCGGCCAGGCTCATTGACCTGAAACATCGGCGAGCTTCCTGGAATATCGTTGCCAGCACCTGAGCGGCTAATATGCTCGGCGTAGGTGATATCAAATAGATTCTCTACGCCGAAGCTCACTAATAATGCTTCGTTGTGCTGCCAGCTAGCGTTAAAGGCGAGCGTGCCGAATCCGCTGCTTTTAGCTAAATCCTGACCCGAGATGTTACCTTCGCCAATGGCAACTCTATCTTGGGCTGCGACTAAGCGCCAAAGCAGACCTGCTGTCCACTGGTCGTATTGGTAATCAAGAGTGATACGGCCTTCAAGTGGAGGAATTTGCCCAAGTGGTGTGCCGGCAGTGTCGTTGTCTCCATGGCTGTAGCTGACACTTGTTTGAGTTGAGAAATGCTCAGTTAGCGGAATTGTTGCTGCAATCTCACCGCCATAAACGGTAGCGTCGATGTTGTAAGCTGAAGTGGGCTTAGTGTTGGCATCGATTAAGATGTAGTCGCGGATCTCTCCGTAAAATAGCGATGTTGAAATAGCGATATCGGCTTCGTAAATCCAACCAATATCCAGCTGGGTAGTTTTTTCTGGTGCGAGATCAAATGCTTTTTGGCTTAGATTATTAATATCCGACTTCATGATCTCCCAATAATCAGGCATGCGCTGGGCATGACCAACACCTGCGTAGTATTGGCTGTTTCCTGAAGCGAGCTCATAGCGGCCATAGCCACTGAACAGATCGTCGCTACGCTCACCTGTTTGTCCGACCATCAATTCAGTTTTCCAATGGTCATAGCGTACACCAGCAAATAGCTCACCTGCGCCCATCTTGTAAGCCGACTCTAGGAAAAGCCCCGTAGCCTGATAGCGCATATTGTCTTTAAATGGCTTGTTGAGTAGATCGTCTAAGCCATTATTTCCAGGAACAGCAGGAACTGCCGGATTAATACTGCGACCTTTGTGAAGGCTATCCATGTAGTCAGTACCGGCAGTTAAGGACCAGTCTGTGGCTAAGGTGAATTCAGCCCAAAAATGTCCGCCTTTAGTGCCACGCCTAACGTTGGTACCTGAATTTATGCCTTGATCGAATTCATCCATTACATGGTCATTTTCATTAGCGTAGGCTTGGAATTCGATGGCATCTATCCATTGACTATCAAACTCATGCTGCAGCAAAAGCGTGAGATTTTCATTACTGATCTCACGGGCCTTATTAGCGCGGTCGGCATATTCGGCCTCACCTGATGAACTGCCATAAGCGAGCTCTAGAACGGTCTCTTCGGTCGGCGTCCAGCCAACGGCTAAGTTATAGTTTGAGCGGTCATAACTGGATTGCACCTTATTGCCGTCACCGTCTTTATAATGGTCGCTCGATGACTGGTTAACATCCATATCAAAGTAGTGTTGCTCATCACCGGCTTTTAACTCCACGAGATAGTCTGATCGGCCAAAACTTCCTGCCGTCATGCTGGCGCGGCCATTTAAACCCGGCTCATCAAAACTGTGACGGTCTTTTTCAAATAGCACTGTACCCGCGCTGCCAACTGGACCATATTTAACCGTCTGCGGGCCCTTAATCACAGTAATATTGTCGTAGGCTTCTGGGTAAATATAGGCGGTTGGTGGGTCCATTCGTCCACCGCAGGTGCCATAAACATGTTGGCCATCATCTACAATACTTAAGCGTGAGCCACCGAGTCCTCGCAGACTTGGATCTCCGCCAGCTCCCCCTTTGCGGCCAATACTAAAACCTGGAATGGTCTTTAAAAAACCCGCGCCATCATAAGCGGGTAGCGGTAGGCGTGGCTTTTTGGGGTCGGTATAAGTCTTAGTGGGATCTTTCATCAGCTCACCAGTGACAATAATGCGCTCAACGGGCTCTGACTCGGTACTTTTTGCGGTGCTTTCGGCGAAAGCGGGACTTGAAATCAACCCTAAAGTGACGACTGGGATCGCCAATATGTTTTTCTTGTTCATCATAGTTTGCTTATCGTTATTTATTTTTTGCCTGTTTTACAGGGCTTTATAAAGACGGCAAACCAATTTGTACCAAGGTGCGACAAAGGGTCACAGGTGGGTGTGACTCACCTCACTATTTCAGGGCGGGGCGTACAAAAAAGGGGCGATTAACTCGCCCCTTGATATCAGTGATTATTACTGTTGAACTTAAGTTATCACTTGTATTTAAGCTTTCAATTGAGCTTAGCTAATCAGCTGCACAATGATCAGGATAATAAGCAACGGACAGATGTACTTAACATACCAAGGCCATACCTTCCAAAACAGGCTATTAGGATTGACGCCCTCTTGCTGGGCAATAGCGTTAATCAGTTGATTTCGATTCCATACCCAACCTAAGTAGATGGCGATACCAAGAGCAATTAATGGCTGAGCCCGTTCTGTGGTGAGGGTGATCATAAAGCTAAATAGTGTCTCAAAATTAAATACAACAACCAGAGATAACAGCGCAATGACACTCCCCACTATCAAGGTGGCTTTATCACGGCTTAAGTTGGTTTTTTCAACTAAGTAGCTGGTGGGCACCTCGACAATTGAGATGGCAGAGGTGAGTCCTGCAATCGTCATTAAAATAAAGAAGATAATGGCTAGCAGGTACTGGCTTAGGCCACCTATTGTGTCGAACAGGGCTGGCAGAACGGTAAACACTAAGGTGTCAGAGTTTAATAGGCTACCGTCTTTTGCAAAAATTTGTACGCCGTTATGCTGCGCCACGTACATCGCTGGGATCACCATTAGCGCCGCTAGAAAGGCCACAGAGGTATCGGTGAGTGTCACGTAGGCGGTTAGCTTTGCAAGATCTTCTTTTTGGCTTAAGTAAGCGCCATAAACCATCATAGCCGCTGTGCCTATGGTTAAAGAGAAGAAGGTTTGTCCTAGGGCACCAATCAATACATCGGCTTCGAACACGCGGGAGAAGTCGGGGATTAATAACACCTCTAAACCTTGCATCGCACCTGGCTGCATTAAGATATAAATCACCCCAGCGACTAAGATAAGCAATAGCATCGGCATGAGACGTTTTGACCAGCGTTCAATGCCTTTTTGTACACCTTGGCGGATCACTAAAATGACCATGGCAATAAAGATAAGCGTGAACACTATGTTGCGCGATAATGAAAAGTCCATCAACCATGCGGCGGCTTGAGTTTGGCCTGTTAATTCGGCAACGGGGGCGATAGCAAAGCTGACAAACCAGCCCGATAAAATGCTGTAGAAAGTGCAAATTAGAGTGGCGGTCATGATAGAGATAAAGCCGATTGCCTTACCTATTTTCTTACTCAGAGGGCGATTAGCTAAATTGGCCATGGCATCGGCGGGATTGGTTTGCCCATGTCGACCTATCATCAGTTCTGCCATTAGCATGGGGTAACCGAGTACTAAGATCAGAAATAGGTAAACAAGCAAGAAAGCTCCGCCGCCATGTGTTGCAGCTTGAGTGGGAAACCCCCAGATATTACCCACACCGACAGCAGATCCTGCCGCGGCCATGATAAAGCCAATCTTCGAGCTAAAATGCCCTTGTTTTACTGTACTCATTGGAGCTCTCTTTCTGATAGAAGAGCGCGCATACTAGTGCTTTAAAATGACACGTCAACGCTTTGAATTCTCGTTTTATTATAGTTTGTTGGTAGTTTATTTCTTATTGTTGAACTATTTTGACGTAATTTATTTATTTTTTGCTTTTTATTGATATCTGGTTGCGTGACGTCTGATTTATCTATCTCTGTGCGCAATAAAATCATGCTGCGATTAATTAGGAAAATGGGACTGAATGCACAGATTATAGTCGTAATGGCGAGGGCTTGGCGGCAGATGTTGCCGCCGATAACTAACGATAACTAGCGAGGTTAAACAAAAAGAGAGCTAAATAGGCAGTGGAATGCTGGTTTGGTTTTTCACTTGTTTCAACACGAAGCTTGAGCGTACACCAGCGATATGATCGTTGGAGGTCAGCTTATCGAGCAGGAAGACTTTAAATTGTTTCATATCGCTAACCAGCACTTTGATTTGATAGTCGGCATCGCTACCCGTGAGTAGACAGCACTCTTGTACTTCATCATAGCTACTTATTTTCTCTTCAAAGGCATCGAGAATATCGGTGGAGTGTTTTTCTAAGCGAATTTGAATATAGGCCGTAAGTGCGAGATCGAAGTGCTCGGCACTGAGCAAGGTGGCGTAACCTGCAATGTAGCCAGCCTCTTCTAGGGATCTTACCCTTCTTGAGCAAGGAGAAGGCGACAAGCCGACTTTTTCGGCCAGCTCCTGATTAGACAATTTGCCATGTTGCTGCATCAGTTTGAGAATGTTCAGGTCAATCTTGTCTAATTGCAGTTCAGCCATGGTTGGGTCTCATCAAAGTTTGGGTTAATCGTTTTGAGTTAATAGTTTGGGTTTATTCAAAGTATTATTTTGTTTGCTGGCAGAATACCGCAATTGAGATCAAGCGCAAGCGGGCAGGTTAATAAACCCTACAGCTCGGTAGGGTTTAACTCTGTCGATACTGATAGGTTTTGTTAAGCTGTTTTTAGGCGAGATCCAAGTCGATTATTTATTTTTGGCCATAGCGCTTGAGTTAAATAGATACTGCTAAAGGCGATGCTGCCACCTATGGCAGTTGAAGCGAGAACATCTTGGGGCCAGTGCATTCCCAGTAGCATACGGCTAAGTCCCATCGCAATCGCCCAGCCAAATAATATCAACGGCAGTAAGGTTTGCCCTGCTACGAGTAGATAGAAGCTCACCGTTAATGCCAGTGTGACGGCAAAGAGTGTATGTCCAGAAGGGAAGGCATAGCCGACTTCATGTTGCCAATGGCGTTTGATTGAAGGGCTTAAGCTTAGATCTGGGCGGGCGACTTCTAACTGATGAATGGCAGTGCCAATTCGCTGTCTTTTATCGGCTTTAGATTGTTGATAAAAATCTTGGGTATTAAGCAGGTATTCTTGTTCTAGTAAGACGGCGTTGGGCCGAGCCTCGGCGAAGTAGGGCTTAAGAAAGTGGTTGAGGCTAAGCGTTGCAGCCATGCTAATGGACACCGCTAGCACCAGTTGCATAAATTGCTGATGGTTTAAGCTGCGATAGCAGGCAAGCAGAATAAGTATCCCAGTAATAATGCCATAGGGCGCAGTACCTGTACTGGTTAGCCAATATAGCGCTTGAGCCAAATTTGAGTTTAAGGCGATAGTCGGAAATAAGCTCGCCGCACTAAAGTAGATGGTAGCGGGAATGGCCAGTAACACAGCCCAAGCAGCCAAGAGCGCTTTGTTAGTGTGATGAGGCGGAAAAGAGGATTTGTTCAAAGCAGGGCCTCAAAACAGTATGTGAATGACTACCCGTCGATAATTAACGAGTAGATGATTAACAAGCAGATGGTTTGGGCAAGGTTACCTGCCAGTGCGCAGCTATACTAGAGCACTTGCATGAAGTGTAAATTAATCCTAATTCATATTAGCGATTCTTCAGTGAAAGTGAGCAGTGCTGACTTTCGAATGAAGGCTGATTGCATTCATTTTTTGGATTGGTGCTAGCTTTTGACAAAGCACTGCACTCACTACGGAAGGCTGTGCTTTGACGAAGAACACAGAGGAAAAGATGTAGAACTGGCTGTGGCTCTTCTCCGTGATCTCCGTGGTGAATAGCTTTTGTTTAATTGTGAGTTACCATACTAGCAGTACCTAAATACGCCCTAGTTGTGATTGTTTTACGGTTATGAAACGGTGAGTACTCGCAGCGATATCTCTGATTACATGAGGAGTATTAATAAAAAGAGCATCTGAAGAGATGCCCTTTTTTATTATTGCTGATTTCGCCATTCGCTGTAAACGTGGCGTTAAATCAGTTTAGTTGTGGTTAGTCAGCTGAATTGAGTTTGGCTTCAAGTGCGTCAACTTGAGCTTGAAGTGCTTCAAGCTTTTCACGAGTTCTAATCAAAACGTGTTGCTGAACTTCAAATTCTTCACGTGATACTACGTCTAATTTTTGAAGTTGATTTTGCAAAACTTGCTTACTGCGTTCTTCAAATTCGCCAGCAAACTGCTTTAATCCACTAGGAAGATTCTCGCTCAATTGCTTTGCGACTTCTTCAATTTTCTTTGGGTTAATCATTGTCTGTATCCGCTCAAGTGCTTAATGCTTTATGGCAGTGATTGTACCTGAGGCAATTGATATTGCCAAAATATTCGCCGCTTTTGCTGAGGCGGCTAATTAGCATAAAAAAGCCTGCAATTAATACAGGCTCTTTAAGATTAATATCTAGCGCTTAGATGTTAAGCATGTGCTTTAGTCTGGTCAGTATTATTCAACTCTTCATCAAATACCGGTAGAGGTTGATGCCTCTCTGCGATATAGGTGTAAATAACCGGCAGTACAAACAGGGTAAATACAGTGCCAATAGCTAACCCTGACACAATCACTAGACCGATATTAAAGCGAGCTGCAGCGCCTGCACCCGATGCAAATAGGAGCGGAATTAGACCCGCTATCATCGCGGCAGTCGTCATTAGGATGGGACGAAGACGAATAGTTGCCGCATGCTTAATGGCATCGAGTTTATTCAAGCCATTATGTAGCTGTTCCTCTTTTGCAACCTCACACATCAAAATACCGTGCTTAGTGATAAGACCGACTAAGGTGATAAGACCCACCTGAGTGTAGATGTTCATCGACGATAAGCCGAAAACATGGGTCCAACCTAAAGCGACCAAGGCACCACTAATGGCGAGCGGTACAGAGACTAAGATCACCAGTGGATCCCTAAGGCTCTCAAATTGACTCGCTAGTACTAAGAAGATAATGGCCAATGCCAAACCGAAGGTGGCATAAAGTGCTGTGCCTTCGGTGACATATTGACGCGCTTCACCGAGGAAGTCATAGCTATACCCCTTAGGAAGATCGTTATCACCGATATTCTGTAAGAAAGCGATAGCATCACCAATTGCAACGCCAGGTGCTGCTACGCCCCCGATAGTAACCGCATTCATCTGGTTAAAGTGTGGCAGTGAACGTGGCTCTGACACGATTTCTATATCGACTAAGCTAGATAGCGGAATAGAGCGACCATCGGCTGCGGTTAAGTAATAACCGGCCAGCGCTTCAGGGTTGGCACGTAGTTTACGTTCAACTTGCGGGATCACCTCATACGAGCGACCGTCTAAGTTGATACGGTTAACGTAGCCATCACTCATCATGGTGGTTAATGTTAGGCCAATATCTTTCATGGTAATACCGTAAGCACCAGCCACATCGCGTTTGATGTGGATTTTCATCGAGCCAGAATCAAATTTAAGGTTGATTACTGAATAGACGAAAAGTGGACTTTTTTGCACCTGTTCAAGCACGCCAGAACCAATCTGGAATAAGTTCTCAAATGACGAGGAACTGGTGATCACAAATTGAATCGGCAGTCCGCTGGATGCACCAGGAAGCTCAGGCATCTGGAAGGTAGTTACCGCCATGCCGGGAACATTCTTCACCTCTTTGCCGAAGAGTTCCTGCATCTGCTTCTGGCTTTTATCTCGCTCACTCCAAGGCACAAGAGGTGCAATACCAAAGGCTTGGTTGGCACTTGGTACACCGACGAATGCAAGCGATGCCGCAGATTCTGGCTGCGCACTAATCATGTCGGTGACGATTTTCATATTTGCTTGGATATAATCAAGATTGGCACTCGATGGTGCGGTGCCCATCATCATCACCACACTTTTATCTTCACTGGGAGCCAGTTCTGATGGAATAAAGCTAAACATGACAGGTAGTGAAGCAAATACGATAACAGCAAAGGCGATGACGACCGGGCGCTTATTAAGTACAGCGGTAAGCATACGATTGTAGCGGCTGGTTAAGCCTTCTAAAAAGTGCTCAACGCTACTCTCAAAACGGTTAGGTGTTGAGTGAGGCTTAAGAATTTTAGAGCACATCATCGGTGACAGCGTCAGCGCGACGATCCCCGAGATAAATACCGCGCCAGCTAGTGTTAACGCAAATTCTTTAAACAGCGAGCCTGTCACTCCGCCCATTAAGGCAATAGGCGCATAAACTGCGGCTAGGGTAATGGTCATTGAGATAACGGGAACTGCAATCTCCCTAGTACCAATAATTGCAGCTCTAAAAGGCGGTTCGCCAAGCTTGATATGACGGTCGACGTTTTCAACCACCACAATAGCGTCATCGACCACCAAACCGATGGCGAGCACCATCGCGAGTAGTGTCATTAAGTTAAGGGTAAAGCCAAACATCTGCATGATGATGGCGACACCGATTAAAGACAGTGGAATGGTTACAATTGGAATAATAACCGCTCTGAATGAACCCAAAAACAGCGTGATAACCACGATAACAATAAGTGCAGCTTCAGCAATGGTTTTAATCACCTCGTTAATCGATTCATCAATAGCCAGTGATGAATCATAAAGAATACGTGCCTTAATCGAAATAGGTAGGCTGCGTTCGATTTGAGGCATCATTGCTCGTGCATCGGCAGCCACGATTAATGGGTTGGCTGTTGGGGTAACGTCAAGGCCGACTACAACGGCTTCTTGACCATCGGCTAATGCGCGGTACACATCGTGACTCTTTTCTAGATTAATATCCGCGATATCACCTAGGCGGATCACCATGCCGTTATTGCTACCAATAACCAGCTTTTTTAACTCATCAACGGTAGCAACCTGAGTGTCAGCGGTGCCGTTGAGTAAGGTGAAGGTATTATTGGTTTGGCCAACAGCAGACTGGTAATTATTTGCCTGCAAGACGTTCATGACATCAGTTGATGATAGGTTAAAACCTCCCATCCGCGCTGGATCTAACCATATACGCATAGCGTATTTTATGCCGCCATATAGGTTAACTTTAGCCACCCCATCGATAGTGAATAACTCAGGTTTAACGACACGCTCTAGGTAGTCGGTTATCTGGCTTGAGTTAATCTGCTCACTATAAAAAGAGATGTAAAGCGCTGAGGTTTGCGCACCAGTAGACATCTCTACTGTTGGGTCTTCGGCTTCTTTTGGCAGCTGAGAACGTACCGAATTTACCTTAGCCAGAATATCCGCCAAAGCCCCATTGGGGTCGGTATTGAGCTTCATGTAGACAGAAATTTTTGAGCTTCCTAAAAAACTGTCTGATGTCATGAAATCAACGTTGTCAGCCTGAGCTAATGCTTGTTCTAACGGTTGAGTAATAAAACCTTGGATCAAATTAGAGTCGGCACCATAGTAGCTGGTGGTTACCGTCACAACGGTATTGGTCATTTCTGGATATTCACGTATCTGCATGCTTTTAAGGGCATAGGATCCCAGCAGTAATATCAGAAAACTAATTGAGGCCGCCAATACTGGCCTACGTATAAATATATCTGTAAAGCGCATCGCTAGATCCTCCGCTTACAGCATTGGCAATGTGGCTGGAGGGGTGAGTGCATCATCCTCAGTCACTTTGACTTTACTATTGTTACTTAAGCGGACTTGACCAGAGGTAACAATAACGTCGCCAGGTTTTATTGTTCCACTGACTAATGCATTGACATCGTTACGCTCAAGCACTTTGACGTTGACTTGCTTAACGCGTTTTACTTGTTCGCCATTTTCAGTGATCTCTTCAATCACGTAAACTGAATCACCGTAAAGGGTGAAGCTAATTGCCGTTTGCGGCAGTACTACTTGCTGAGTAAGTTCTGGCAGCTGTATGTCGACTTTTGCGAACATACCACTACGTAGTTTGCGGTCAGAGTTAGGGATTTGAGCTTGTACCTGAACTAAGCCACTTTGATAGAAGACTGCGGGCTCAATGGCTGTGATAATGCCTTCAAATGTCTCGGTAGGGTATGCATCCACATAGACGTGTACTTTTTGGCCGGTCTCAATGCGAGATAGCTGGGTTTGTGGAATGGTGAAGCGCAGCTTCATGGTGCTGATATCTTCAAGGCGGACGATATCGGTATCCGTTTGTAGATATTCACCTAGATTGACGTTGCGAATACCGACTAAGCCCGTAAAAGGAGCTTGGATCTCTCGTCGATCTATTGTGGCACTTAAGCTTTCAATGTCGGCCATTAAGGCTAAGTACTTAGACTGGCTATTATCAAGATCTTGTTTAGAGACTGAGTTCTGTTTGTAGAGTTTACTCAGGCGCTTAAAGTCAGCTTCTGCTGCTGGTAGTTGAACCTGTTTGCTCTTAAGATTAGCTTTTTCTACCTTAGAATCTAGCTCGATAAGCATTTGGCCGACTTCAACTTTACTACCATTTTCAAAGCGGATAGCAGACACCACACCAGAGACTTGGTTAGCAATGGTCACACCTTGATTAGGCTCGACAAATCCAATGGCGTTGATTGTTGGTTGCCATTTACTTTGTTTGACATCCACTGCGGTAACTGGGGCCACCGCTTCAGGCATATTAGCGATGGCATTGGCGATTTTTCCTTTTATAAAAAGATTAAAACCAATGACTGAACCGAAGGCCAGTACTGCGATGATAATCATCACTAGGCTCCATTTTTTCATGTCCTGAAACTCCTTTAGATTGTCGCTGTAGTTGTATTTGGGATGAGTATGGCTCGCCAGCATAAATCGCAAGCGAAAGTAATATCTTGAGGTTGGTAATCAATAAGGCCGCGTCTGCAAGTTCGTGCCATGGTCATCGCGGGTTCCATCGCGAGTGCGTAAAGCATGCGTGGGTGTAATGGTTGGATTAGCCCTTGGGCTTTTCCCTGTTCAAATAGTTGCTGCAGTGGTGCGAAAAGCTGCATCTCTAACTGGCGGATCTCTTGGGTATTGATCATCGGAAGATTGGCATATTGCTCGTAGCTTAAATTGGCTGGAGAGGGCTGTTTTCCGTAGTTGTACATTTTCATCCAGATCCGTTTGAATCTTTGCTCAATCGTACCTATGTGATGGTCTTCCAATATGGCGCTAGCAACTTGTGATAGCACATCTTTTCTGAGTTCAAGGATAAGCTGGTCTTTATCTTTGAAGTAGCGATAGATAGTGCCTGCTGCTACGCCAGCTTCGGTGGCTACCAATTGCATGGATAAGCCTTGAATACCACCTGCTGCAATAATTTTTTCTGCTGCGCGAAGAATGAGATCGTATTTATTGTGCATGGTATTGCCTAAATGAATGAACGTTCATTCATTAGTGTAATCTTCATCCAAAAACTTGGCAATAGAGCAGTGTTAAGTACTTTGTCTTTTATGTGATTAAGCTCATAAGTACATTAATGAAAAACAGAGTGACTAATAAACACAGTCGAGATATTGTCGATAACTTTTCCGATCCCTGAAGCCTTTCTGCTATTATTGCTGTTTTACAGCCTTCCTTAATATCTTGGTTATAACGCACCCATGAAGCTCAATCCCGGACAAAATGATGCCGTTCACTATGTTAGTGGCCCTTGCTTAGTTCTTGCAGGTGCTGGCAGTGGCAAAACCAGAGTAATTATTAATAAAATTGCTTACCTGGTGGAAAAGTGTGGCTACAAAGCACGCAATATTGCTGCCGTTACCTTTACTAATAAAGCGGCGCGCGAGATGAAAGAGCGTGTGTCGCAGTCTATGGGGCGCAAAGAGGCGCGTGGATTATGGATCTCGACCTTCCACACATTGGGGCTTGAGATTATCAAGCGCGAACATAAAGTCGTGGGCTTAAAGCCTGGCTTTTCACTGTTTGATGACCAAGATACCTTTGCACTGCTAAAAGAGCTGACTCAAGATGAGTTAGACGAAGATAAAGATCTGCTTAAGTTATTAGCCAGTACCATTTCTAATTGGAAAGGTGATCTTGTTATTCCTGAGCAAGCTCGAAAAATAGCTAAAGACGAGCAACAGCAACTTTTTGCCTTGTTGTATCAACGTTATGCTCAGCATATGAAGGCCTATAACGCGCTTGATTTTGATGATTTGATCTTATTACCTACTTTACTGCTTAGGCAAAATGAAGAGGTTAGAACCCGCTGGCAAACCCGTATTCAATACATGCTGGTGGACGAATACCAAGACACCAACACCAGTCAGTATGAGATGGTGAAGTTACTGGTGGGTGAGCGTGCGCGGTTTACTGTGGTAGGTGACGATGATCAATCTATCTACTCGTGGCGTGGTGCTAAGCCGCAAAACTTGGTGCTCTTGGGTAAAGACTTTCCAAGATTAAAGCTGATTAAACTAGAGCAGAATTATCGCTCTAGCCAACGAATTTTGCGCGCCGCCAACATCTTGATCGCTAATAACCCTCACGTTTACGACAAGGCTTTATTCAGTGAGTTAGCCTATGGTGAGCCCATTAGGGTATTGATAGCTGCCAATGAAGAGCAAGAAGCGGAGCGAGTCATAGCCGAAATGATCCGTCATAAGTTCGTTGGGCGAACAAGCTTTGGCGATTATGCGATTTTGTATCGTGGTAACCATCAGTCACGTTTACTTGAACGTGCACTGATGACCAACCGTATTCCGTATAAGTTAAGTGGTGGTACTTCTTTCTTTGGTCGTGCTGAAATTAAAGACATCATGGCTTACTTACGTTTAATCGTGAATCCTGATGACGATAATGCGTTTTTGCGTATTGTTAACCTCCCTAAGCGAGGGATTGGCCCAGCAACACTTGAGCGTTTAGGTAACTTTGCCAATAAGAAGCAGATCTCTATGTTTGCTGCGATCTTTGAGGCGGATTTAAACCATGAGTTACCGCCTGCAGCCATGTCAAGCTTGTATCAATTTGGCCGTTTTGTGGTTGAAACGGGTGACTGCGCCGAGCGTGGCGACCCTGTTGAGGCTGTTAAGCAGTTAATCCGTAAGATTAACTACGAAGATTACCTGTACGAGACCAGCACGAGTGCTAAAGCGGCTGAAATGCGGATGAAGAACATTTCAGAACTGTATCGTTGGGTGACAGAAATGCTCGAAGGTGATGAACTGGATGAGGGCATGACGCTACCTGAGGTGGTCACTCGTCTGACATTGCGTGACATGATGGAGCGTAATAGTGAGGATGAGGGGGGCGATCAAGTACAGTTAATGACACTGCATGCCTCTAAAGGTTTGGAGTTCCCTTATGTGTTTATGGTGGGCGCAGAAGAGCGGATTTTACCGCATCAAAGTAGTATCGATGAAGATAACGTTGAGGAAGAGAGGCGTTTAGCTTACGTGGGTATTACGCGCGCACAAAAAGAGCTGTGGTTTGTGATCTGCCGTGAGCGACGCCAGTTTGGTGAAACGATTCGCTGCGAACCGAGCCGCTTCTTGATGGAACTGCCTCAAGATGATTTGATTTGGGAAAATCGCAAACCGGCACAAACGGTAGAGCAGCGTCAGCAGTCAGGCAAAACCAACATCGCCAATATTAGGGATATGTTTAAAAACAAGTAACTGAACGATTACACTTTGGCTATTACAACTTGCTAATCAATCACTGCGCGCATGGGCACTATACTAGTGCTATGCGCACACTTTAGCTTGATTGATTGTTATAGTGTTTTTAGCCAACTCAATGACCTGACCTAATGCGACACCTTGCCCTTTGGTAAAGCCGATATCTTGTAATATTTGGCACTGCTGTAGGGTATTGACTCCAACCGCGAACACATCCAGCTCTAGCGCTTGCGCGGCATAAAAATAAGCCGTAATTAACTTAATATGCTGGCTGCTCTCTAAGTGGGCTGTATAGCTAGGGTCAAGCTTTAACGCTTTTATTGGTAGGAAGGTGAGGCTGCTAATGGCGCTATGGGCGCTACCGTAAGCTTCTATCCCCAAGTTAATATCAAGTTTAGCCAGACTCTCGAAGGCACTAATATGATTATTGGTATTTTGAACAAAGGCCTTTTCGTTAAAAAACAGGGTGATTTTTTTGCTATTGAAGCGGCACTGTTTGAGCTTGTTTTTAAGTGCCCTTAGTGCGTGTTTATGGTTTAGATGTTGGCTTGATATAGGGAGTTGCAGTTGAAACTCATCACCATAGGTTTGCTCCATCATTTCTGCACTTTGATTCACTTGTGCTAGCAGGTAATTATCGAGTTCAATGACCATATTGCAATGCTCTGCAATATTATGCAGCTGAGCCTGCTTTACCTTGCCTAAGCTTGGGTGATGCCAGAAGAGTCTTGGCTCAAACGCAATATGTTGCTTAGCATCTAACGCCATAATGGGCAGATAGCTTAATTGCAGCTGCTTATTATTGATCGCACTTTTCAGTTCGTTTTCGAGTTTAATATCTTTGATTAGCTGCTTATCTGCACCGTGATTGAATATGGCGTAGCAGTTTTTCCCCTGAGATTTTGCCTGATACATCGCGGTATCGGCATCACGCAATATCGATTCACTGGTGTCGGAACGGCTTTGTCCACTCATGGCTAAGCCGATGCTGGCACTTGAGTTGAATTGTTGATTGGCAAGCTGATATGGGCGAGAGAGTTCAGCAAGCACTCTTTCTGCGACATCTTTAGCATCTTCCTGGCCATTGATGGTATCGAGTAAGATCACAAATTCATCTCCACCTAAGCGGGCCAACATATCGTTGGTACGGATACACAGGTTCAGGCGCTTGGCGGTTTCAATTAAAAAGCGGTCGCCTTCAAGATGCCCTAATGTATCGTTTAGCAGCTTAAACCTGTCCATATCGATAAATAACACGGCAAACTTCTCTAGGCTGTGCCTACGTATATGTTTTATTGCTTGGGTTAAGCGCTCCATAAACATGGAACGATTGGGTAAACCGGTTAGGTTGTCATGTTTTGCATCATGAACGAGCTGGCGCTCAATGCGTTTTCGCTGACTAATCTCTTTTTCAAGATCGCTATTAGCACTGGCTAGCGCTTGTGTTCGCAGATTGATCTTGTCTTCGAGTTGTTCGTAGCTGAGCTTGAGTGATTCAGCCGAATGCTTCTTCTCTATTGCTGTCGCAATATGCTGGGAAACGAAGGTGAGTAGCTCTAGATCTTTCTCTTGGTAATGTTGGTTATAGTTATAGCTGTAAATTGTCAGCGCACCACTCACCTTGCCGTGGATAAATAGCGGTACACCAATCCACTGGTTGATCTCTTGGGTATCATTGAGTTCAGGTGCTTCGCTGTATAGCTCTCCGGTCTTTATAAGTGCTTTGATATCCTCTCTATCGAGTAACCTAGGCTTGTGATTCAGTAAGATATACTCAGTTAAGCCATCGCTTAATTTACGGGGCTTTGGTTCGGGGATTTCAAACTGAGAGACGAAATACGGGAACGTTAACTCATCGCATTGCTCGTTTAGCAATGAGATAAAACAGTTGTTCACTGGTAATAAGTGGCTAATGACGCGATGAATTTCGCTGTAGAATTCTTGACTGTCGATATTGGAATTAGCGAGATCAGCGATTTCAAATAGTGATTTTTGTAATCGTTCTGCACGGCGGCGCTCATACACTTCTTGTTTAAGCTTGTTATAAGCAATGCTCAACTCTTGGGTGCGAGTATCAATCGCGAGCTCTAACTGCTCTTGATTTTCTAAACGCTGAATCACACCCGAGATATGATGGCTAATGAAATTCATGAGCTCTATTTCTATTTCGCTATAGATGATATTTGGGCTGTAACTCTGTACCACCAATACACCTATGGTGCTTTCGGCACTTTTAATCGGGGTGCCAATCCATTGGTGACAATCACTACCACGAGCAGTGATCTGCTTTGATTCAATCAAATGCTGGAAGGTCTCATCATTACAGATCAATGGCTGCTGAGTCTTGAGTACATAGCCAGTTAACCCACTGTATAAGGTATCGGAGAGGTCTTCTGGGTAGCAATCATTTGGATGGTGATCTTTTTCATCGAGAAAGAATGGTACTTCGATCTTTGATGTTTTCGAATTTAGGGTTGCGATGAAAAAATTATCAGCAGGGATCAGTTTATTGATCGACTGATGTAGCGCCGAATAGAACTCTGCAGGTGTGGTTACACTCGCCGCAAAGTTGGAGAGCTCCAGTAGAGCATTTTGAGTAATTTCAGCTCGTTTGTATTTTAGCGCTAAGGCTTTTAAACGAGTAATCCTTTTATGTAACCTCAGTGTGCTTTTAGACTGAGATAAATCTTCCCTAAACATGCTTTTCCGCCAATCACTATTTTTTAAATTTGGTTAGGATTTGGACTAATGCATATTGATAACATGAAATAAGCTCATATCCAAGTCATTATTTTGACGCTTTTTGGTATAAAACCGAGCGAATGACTCAAATCTTGAGCGAACGGACATTAAATACATAAAAAAAGCAAAACAAGTGTAGACGGCAGGGCGTTTAAAACCTATTATATGCCCCGCTAACAAGGCAGGCACCCATAGCTCAGCTGGATAGAGCGCACCCCTCCGGAGGGTGAGGCCGAGGGTTCGAATCCTTCTGGGTGCACCAGAATGGAAACGGCAGTTTTGTTAGTAGGAAATATCAGTGGTGATTGTAGCTCAGTTGGTAGAGTCCCGGATTGTGATTCCGGTTGTCGTGGGTTCGAACCCCATCAGTCACCC